>CAYZQQ010000165.1:0-7082 GCA_964480075.1 uncultured Anaerolineaceae bacterium | reverse complement strand
AGATAATCCCGCCGCCGCGAAATACTTCGCGCTGGGCGACTCGGTGATTGTGGTGCTGAACGGCACGGCATACCAATCCACCCCGCCGGATGAAACCGACCTTGCCAGCATTCGCCCTGAATTGCAGATTGAGGCAGCCAGACCCGAACCGACGCCGCGCGTGGCGCAGACCATCGGCGTGCCGGAAATTTCGCCCACGGCGAATGAGCCGCTGCCGAGTGATGTCCGCTCCGAACAATCCGTACTGCCGAGATGGACCCTGCTGGCAGGGAGCATCGCCGGAGGGCTACTGGGGGGGATAGGGGTAGCGTTACTAGCGTTACTGATTTTTTGGCGGAAGTGAGACTTGCGTTTCGTGTTTCCATAAGGAATAATTTCCTATAAAAAAGCGAACATAATGCTTGTAACTAAATGGACTTTCGGGTATAATGACATAAATAGGGTAAGTAAATTATAGCGAAAGGGGGCGCGCAAAGGCGCGTTACCCGCCAGTTCCATAAATAAAGGAGGTTTATGATGAAGAAACTGGTTTTGGTAGCGGTTTTGGTGATGCTGGTGCTGGTAATGGTAGCACCCACTGCCTCGGCAGCGCCGCCAGCTGCACCACCGGCATCGGGTGGATATTGGTATCATGTTAATTATGGCGATACACTTGCCGGCGTTTCGTGGTATACCGGCGTGTCCATGCAAGCCATTATTAACGCCAATGGTATTGTCAATCCTAATTGGATTTATGCCGGGCAATACCTGTGGATTCCGGTGTATGGATCGGGTGGTCCGTATACACCGATATATGGGTGCAGCGCGTATCATACCGTGCAATACGGGCAAACGCTGTACAGTATTTCGCTGATGTATGGCAGGAATATGTGGAGCATCGCACAGGCGAACAACATTTACAATCTGAACTGGATTTATGCCGGTCAAGTGTTGTGCATCCCCTAAACGGTTGCTGAAAATAAAATATTCTACCGAAAACGGCTCGCGTTTTGAGTCGTTTTTTCTGTGCGGTTTGCCATTCGGATATAGATTGAGTATGATGATGCTACTTTTGAAAATGAGGCATATCAATGCCAGAAAACGATTTATCCCGTGCTTTTGCGCAGGGAATGACTTTTGAAGACTACCTGCCGACCATGCAAACCCTGCAGCGCCATATCCGCCGGCAATATGAAACTCTGCCCATCACCGATGATGCCATCGCCGAATTTACCGCCGTGACCGCCGCGAATAATGTGATCTGCATGCTCATTCTCACCGAAGACTTCTGTCCCGATTCGGCAATGAATATTCCCATTGCCGCCCGGCTTGCCGATGCCATCCCTGCGCTGGAATTGCGCATTGTCCGCCGCGCCAATTTTTGGGATATTGCCAACCAATTCCTTGCTGCTGATGGCAACAGCCACATTCCCACCGTGATATTTCTTACGGATGATGATACCGTTGCCGGCGTATGGCACGAGCGGTCGGCAGCGGCGTACAAATTGCTAACGGAATTTCTCGCCGAAAACCCTGCCCCGCCCCGCGAAAATGCGGCGGGCGATGTCACCCCGGAATTTCGAAAATGGGCATCCCGACGGCTTCAATTGCAAATAGAAGCATACACCGCCGGGCTGTGGCGCGAAACCATCCGTGAATGGCAGGTTGGTATTTCAGCAGGATGAGCGGTATCGGGAAAGTTGCCCGTTATGCCAATTTGTTGTATCCTGTTAGAGGATTGACCCGCCTGTGTGCTCGGCGGGTTCTGTTTTGGCGAAAGAGGCGTGTATGTTTGACCGATTGGAATCAATAGAAACCCGATACAATGAACTGATGCAATTAATGTCGCAGCCGGACGTGGCAACCAACCCCAATTTGCTTCGCAAATATGGGCAGGAGCAATCGGGTTTGGACGAAACCGTGCAGGTATATCAGCAATACAAACAATACCGGCAAGAATTATCTGAGGTGCAGGAAATGCTTGATGTCGGGCTGGATGATGCTGACGAGCGGGAGATGTTCAAAGAAGAAGCGGACGAGCTGGCTGAGAAATTGGCAACCATGGAAGAACAGTTGCGCGTGATGCTGCTGCCCAAAGACCCCAACGACAACAAAAACGTCATTGTGGAAATTCGCGCCGGTGCAGGCGGCGACGAAGCCGGGCTTTTCGCCGCCGATTTGTTTCGCATGTATACCCGTTACGCCGAAAATCATCGCTGGAAAACAAATCTGCTCAATAGCAACGAAAGCGGTATCGGCGGATTTAAAGAAGTTGTTTTTCAGGTAAAAGGTAAGGGCGCATATTCCCGACTGAAATACGAAAGTGGCGTTCATCGCGTGCAGCGCGTGCCCAGCACCGAAAGCAGCGGGCGCATTCACACCTCTACCGCCACGGTGGCGGTGCTGCCGGAAATGGAAGAAGTGGAAGTAGATGTTGACCCCAACGAAATCCGCATTGACATTTTTCGTTCCAGCGGTCCCGGCGGGCAGAGCGTCAACACCACCGACTCGGCGGTGCGCATCACCCACCTGCCCTCCGGAATCATTGTGACCTGTCAGGATGAAAAGAGCCAATTGCAAAATAAAATTAAGGCGATGTCCATTTTACGGGCAAAATTATACGATATTGAGCAGCAGCGCCAGCAAAACGAACTCGGTGCGGAACGCCGTTCGCAGGTGGGCACGGGTGACCGCAGTGAGAAAATTCGCACGTACAACTTTCCGCAAACCCGCGTCACCGACCATCGCATCGGCTTCACCAGCCATCGTCTGCCCACCATTTTAGATGGTGAGATTGACGAATTTATTGATGCGCTTATCAATCATTATCAGGCGGAGCAGTTGAAATCAATTGAAAGTTAGTCAAAATGCTATGTGCAAAAATAGAGATTGACTATCGGCAAACAGAGATTTGAGCCGACTGCCAGCCTCTATTTCTCTTTTCGCATCGCAGCAATCAATTCCCCCACCGTTACATTGGCGACCAGTGCCGCCAGTGATACCGAAATTATCCCCAAAACTACCGTAAAATATCCACCCAGCGCGATTTCTGCAATGATAATCACCGCCATGCCGATAATGGCAAATGGGTTAATAGCCAGCAACTTCAGCGAGTTTTTCATCGCCAACCGGAACGATGGTATTTCCAAATGCGGATACATCGCCAGCATAAGCAGTTGCAGGATAATCCACACAATAAACAGGGCATAAAAGAAAATGCCCGCATATCCAGCCCATGTTGTTTCCAGCGATTGGTAGAATATGATATTGGAAATCAGCGTGACCACGACGAGCAGATTGATGCCGCCCCAAATAACCATGGGTTTGGGATGTTGTTTCGCGCCATCAAAGTACGTGCTGAATTTGACGGCGTTTTCCAAACTAATTTGATAGGTCAGCCAGAACAGCCCGAAGAGCGCGGGGGGAATGGCAAACATCAGCGCCGACCCCAGCAGCATCAATCCCGCCGATGACATGTTGACGCCGGTGACAACCAGCGACGGTCCCGCCATCAGCGCCACCAACGTCAACACGTTGTACACGACCAGATAGATAATTTCCTCCCAGCCGAACAACACCGTTTTTTTAAGAATATCCCAAATAAGAATCATAATGTGTATACCCGAATGATGAAAGACTTTTTATGAAGGGTTGAAAACTGTCAGTGATTAGCTGTCAGCTTGATTATATCAAATTCTACCCTCGGAGCGAATTTTTGGGGGTGTGGTTTTGCTTTGAGCTAAAGCTCAGGCTCAAAACGTAAGCCGACCTTTGGTCGGCTTCAGCTATTAGCCCGGAAATTTATTTCGGGTCGAAAAGATTGATTCTACCATCGGGGCGAATTTTATTACCGGAAATCAGTAACAATTATTTGAGATGTATGATATGTGTGGTATAGTGTCTATGTAAATGTAGAATTCGAGAAATTTTCACGAATTTCTGGACAAGGAGGAAAAATGTTGATTGAGTTTAGCGTGGGGAACTATAAATCGTTTAAAAATGTTGTAGCATTTAGCATGGTGGCGGCGAACATTACCGCCAAAGAGAAAAAGCTGAATGATACCAATGCGTTTATTGCAAAAGGCAAATTAAAATTGTTGAAAAGCGCTGTGTTGTATGGGGCAAATGCCAGCGGGAAAAGCAATTTAATTAAAGCGATTAGTTTTATGAAGTATTTAGTATTGAACTCGTCGCGTGAAACTATAGCTGAAGAACCTATAGAGATTGATAACTTCCGCTTGAATACCGCTACTGAAAAAAAACCATCATATTTTGAAATTGTTTTTGTAATGGATGATATTCAGTATAGGTATGGTTTTGAAATTTTACATGGCGTTATAGAGGCAGAGTGGTTGTATCGTACAAAACAGCGAAAAATACTTTTGTTTGAACGAGATAAACAAGAGATATCTTTGTCCACTGCATTTAAAGAAGGTAGACAATTTACCAAAAATACTCGTGAAAACGTGCTATTCTTATCGGTGGTTGCTCAATGGAATGGAGAGATAGCGCAAAGTATCGTAAAATGGTTCCGAAAAATTGGTATTATCTCCGGCTTGGATGATATGGGATACCAAAGATTTACTATTAAACAAATAATGGAAAGTTCTAATATTAAGAAGAAAATTATTGACTTTGTTTGCCGATTGGATACCGGGATTTCAGGAATCGATGCAAAAACGATTGAGTTGGCAGAAGATCAATTACCACAAAATATGCCCCTTGAACTAAAAAGATTGTTTTTAAGTGGGGAGGTATTTACTGTTATAACGACACATCCCAAATATGATGAGCATGGAAATCAAAGCGGGATGGCGAAATTTGACTTAAAAGAGAATGAATCTGAAGGTACGCAGAAGATTTTTTCAATGGCCGGTCCAATTATGGATTCATTGCAAAAAGGCAGGATATTTGTGGTTGACGAATTGGACGCCCGTTTCCATCCGTTAATTACCCGTGAGATTGTAAAATTATTTAATTCCCCGACAACAAACCCGCATAACGCTCAACTCATATTTGCCACGCACGATACAAATTTATTGAGTAACAAATTTTTCAGGCGTGACCAAATTTGGTTTACCGAGAAAGATAGATATGGCGCCACCGACTTATATTCGTTGGTGGAATTTAAGATGAAGGGAGGGAAAGTCCGTAATGATGCGTCTTTTGAGAAGGATTATATATTAGGCAGGTATGGCGCCATCCCCTTCATCGGCGATTTGGCAGACCTATTGGGTGGAT
Organism: uncultured Anaerolineaceae bacterium; assembly: GCA_964480075.1. Lineage (GTDB taxonomy): Bacteria > Chloroflexota > Anaerolineae > 4572-78 > 4572-78 > JANTHQ01. Next base: position 1,862 of record CAYZQQ010000165.1, on the reverse strand, counting down.
TCAATGCCTAGAAAACCGCGAAAATCATATCAACGGCGGGTCAATACACGAGAAATACGCCAACGTTTTTTGATTGTGTGCGAAGGTGAGAAAACTGAACCAAACTATTTTGAAAGTTTCCGCAACAATAACCGGTTGAGTAATGTCCGGATTGAAATAACCGGCATCGGAGAAAACACGGTGAAATTGGTTCAAAAAGCAGAAAAACTTAAAAAACAGGATGATTACGACCAAGTTTGGTGCGTGTTTGACAAAGATGATTTCCCGGTAGAAGATTTCAACAGCGCAATTGCACGGGCACGGCGCAGAAATATCCGAGTAGCGTATTCCAACGAAGCATTTGAGTTGTGGTATCTGCTTCATTTCGATTATATTGATACGGCGATGCCCCGCCGCTCATACCAACAGCGGCTATCGCGGCGATTGGCAAAACCGTATGTGAAAAATGATCCTCAAATGTATGAAACATTGCGGGATAAACAGGATACAGCAATCCACAATGCCGAAAAATTATTGCATACCTACGGGAATTCCCACAATCCCGCTCGTGATAACCCCTGCACCACCGTTCATCGGTTGGTGCAGGAATTGAACAGATTTGTCAGATGACCAATAACCAATCCCCAACCACCCAAATTCCCACCGTATGCCCGCACGATTGCCCCGACGCTTGCGGCATCATCACCAAGGTGCGCGACGGACGCGCCGTGGCTTCGCGCGGCGACCCCGACCACCCCATCACCCGGGGCTGGTTGTGCGCCAAAGTGCGCCCCTACCTTGACCATGTTTATCACCCCGACCGGCTGACGCATCCCCTGCGGCGTGCGGGCGAAAAAGGCGGCGGCGAGTGGCAGCGCATCACGTGGGATGATGCCATCGCTGAGATTGCCGACCGCTGGCAGCGCATCATCGCCGAAGTTGGTGCGGAAGCAATTTTGCCGTACAGCTACAGTGGCACGCTGGGACTGGTGCAGATGAGCGCCGTCAACGCCCGCTTGTGGAATCGGATGGGGGCATCGCGGTTGGCGCGCGCCATTTGCGGTGACGCGGCGGAAATGGCGGTGAATGTCACGCTCGGCGCACGGTGGGGCGTACCGTATGCCGCCGTGCGCCACAGCCGATTGGTCATCATTTGGGGGCACAATCCCGTTTCCACCGCGCCGCATTTTATGCCCTTCCTCACCGAAGCTCGGCGTAATGGCACGCAGGTCATCGTCATCGACCCGCGCCGCACCCGTACCGCTCGCCTCGCCGATTGGCACATTGCGCCGAACCCGGGCACGGATGGCGCGCTCGCGCTGGCGATGGCGCACGTCATCGTGGCGGAAGGGCTGCACGATGAAGCATGGCTGGCAGAAAACACCGTCGGCTGGGATGATTTGCCCGCGCGACTGGTCGGATTCTCGCCGCACCGTGCCGCCGAAATTACCGGCATTCCCGCCGCCGACATCATAAAATTAGCGCGCCGCTATGCCGCCGAACGCCCGTCGCTCATCAAAATTGCCGATGGCATCCAACGGCACACCAACGGCGGGCAGACCGTCCGCGCCATTCTCACCTTGCCCGCGTTGACCGCGCAATACGGCACACGCGGCGGCGGGCTGGCGTATTCCACCAGCGGCATCATCAGTTGGAATAAAAATGCGCTGACCCACCGCGCCGAATGCCCGCCCCCCGCCCGCAAAATCAACATGAACCGGCTCGGTGCGGCATTGACCGGCGAAATTTCCGACCCGCCCATTCAATCGCTGTTTGTGTACGGCGCGAATCCGGTGGCGTCCAGCCCGAACAGCGGCGAAATCATCCGCGGATTGCGCCGCCCCGATTTGTTCACCGTGGTGCATGAACAATTTCTCACCGAC
>CAYZQQ010000164.1:0-7097 GCA_964480075.1 uncultured Anaerolineaceae bacterium | reverse complement strand
ATTTATCCACCTTATAATTGCGGTTTCGTGGTCTTGACAAAGGGGCGCACCTTAGTTTTCCCTCCACGAGTGATGATGATCTCACCTTACGCACTTTAAAATTTGACAAAGTTTGATATTTTAAAATGGAGATTTTCCCCCCTCGCTTTCTATCACTGGTGAAGAAACCGCTTCGCGTCCCCCCTTCCCGGCGGGAAGGGGATACAGGGGGGATGGGGAAAACTCGAAATTCGGGATTTTCGCCAACAATGCCATAATTTTGTTTTGTCAAATCCTCGACTGCGTAAGGTGAGTGATGATTATACCTCATTTCCATCTTAACCTGTGGTCTGAATTCTGGGGGTAAGTATATTATACTTGACGCGGTATTAAAAGATATGTATAATATTTGTAGACCGACCGTCGGTCGGCACAACGAAATTCGACAGGAAAAAACTATGAGCAGAGTGGTTAAAAATGCTGCCATTCGGCGAAATGAAATTGTTGATGCCGCCCAGCAGTTGTTTTATGCAAAGGGCTACACCGCGACGTCCGTTCAGGATATTTTGAATTCAGTCGGCATCGCCAAAGGAACATTCTATTACTATTTCGATTCGAAACTCGATTTGCTGTGCGTGCTCATTGACCGGATGCGGGAGCAGGTGCTGGCAGAAACCAGTCCCATCGTCACCGATGCCCGGCTCAACGCGCCGGAAAAAATGGCGCGTTTTTTCGCGGCAATTTCCAACTGGAAAACAGAACGCAAAGATTTTCTGCTGGGGCTGTTGCAGGTTTGGACCCATGATGACAACCTTTTCTTTCGCCACAAATTGATGAAAGCTACCGCAGCGAGCCTCGAACCGCTGTTAGCCACCATCGTTCGGCAGGGCATTGACGAAGGCACTTTTAGCACCGATTACCCCGAAGAGGCGGCGACCATCCTTTACATTCTGTTGCAAACCCTCTCTGATATTTTCGTGCAGTTATTGCTGGATAAAAATAATTACGACCCGGCGCTCATCGAGCGGAAGGCGATAGCCTATCAACAGGCGATGGAACGGGTTTTGGGCGCGCCTAAAAATTCGCTGAAAGTAATTGATATGGCAAGCATAAAATTGTGGTTTGAATGAATTGAACTGCTGTGTGGATTTTGGATACGAATATGTATCTTCTCAAAATGCAGGGACAACCTTTGTGGTCGTCTGGTAGGGCAGAGTATTACTGCCCCTACCTCGAATTATTGAGAGAACACCGAATATCCATAAAGGAGGTAAGTTATGGTTAGTATAAAAATGGCTTGGCGCAATGTGTGGCGCAACTGGCGGCGAAGTTTAATCGCGACGGTTGCCATCGTGCTGGGCTTGATTTTGCTTATTTTTATGGAGGCACTGATACAAGGCTCCGACCAGGCGATTTACGGCAATGCGGTGCGTCTGTACGGCGGCAACATTCAGGTTCACGCACCGGGTTTTCGAGATAAAGCAAACCGGCTGCCGTTGATACCGCTCGATAACTCCGATGAGGTTGTCAAGATTGCCCGCGCTCTGCCGGAGGTTGCATCAATCTCAAAACGAATTAACACCGGCGGGATGGTCAGCAGCCGAGAAGGCTCGTATCCGGTGAACATTACCGCCATTCAACCCGAAAGTGAAGCATCCGTCAGTCTGGTGGCACAAAACATTACCCAAGGGCGATTCTTAAAAGCTGATGATGGCGACACCATTTTAATTGGAAAGCAAATGGCAGATTTGTTGAATGTCGGCGTCGGCGACCGAATTTTACTGCTGGGCAAACGGAAAGACGGTTCGATGCGCCAGCGCTCAATGACGGTGGTGGGCATTTTTAACTTGGGTATGGGCGACGCAGAGAAAGGTTTGGTGTACATCAACCTGCCCACTGCGCAAACGCTGTACAACTTGCGCAATCAAGAAACCGAAGTGGCTATTACGCTGGACCGAGTTGGTCAGGAAGACGCCTTGATGGCATCGATGCAACCGCAGTTACCCAATTACGAAGTCGATTCATTTGACACATTGAACCCCGAAATTCGGCAGGCGCTTGAAACCAAACGGGTGTCACTCGCCGTGATTGGGTTTATTGTGCTATTAATGGCCGGCATCGGGATTCTTAATTTGATGCTGATGGCAGTATACGAGCGGACGCGCGAAATGGGCGTTTTGGCGGCGTTGGGTCTGAAAGGGCGGCAACTGATGGGTTTGTTTCTGCTCGAAGGCATGTTCATTGGCGTGGTCGGGGCAGTTGCCGGGTGTTTTCTCAGTTGGGTGCTGGTAGTTGCTGTGGCGCAACAGGGGATTGATTATTCGTTTGCGCAAGGTATGGGCGATATTTATGCTTTGATGGGCAATCGCATTTACCCCTACATTTCTACCGGAGCCATCGTAAATTACGGCATTGGTGTCATCATCATCGCAGCGTTGGCATCGCTGATACCGGCATGGCAAGCCTCCAAAGGGGAACCGGCAGAAGCATTACACCACGTTTAAGCATCAATTAAAACCGCAGGGTTTTTAGGAGAGATAACATGGTCATAAAAGTATTTTGGGCAATTGCCTACCGTGATTTGATGCGAAATCGCCGCCGCACGCTGCTGACCTTGGTTGCGGTGGGGTTGGGGATGATAGTTGTCCTTTTTATGAGCGGTCTTTTGGCGGGGATGATTTCAAATTCATTGGCTGATAACATTCGTTTGCGCACCGGGCATCTGCAACTGCGCGCCGAATCTTACGAAATCGAGAAGATGAGTCTCCTGTCAAAAGATTTAATTCAAGACAGCGGCACGCTGGTGGCAAAAGCCACCGCCCTCAGCAAGGTTCAATCAGCGACACCGGTATTGTGGACCAACGGTATTTTGAGCACCGTTCGAGAATCAATCGGCTTGCAAGTTACCGGCATCGACCCGGCGGCGGCTTTTCATGCCCCCATTCGCAATGGCATTATTGCCGGAAATTACATCGTCCCCGATAGCCGCAACGAAATCTTAATAGGGAAACGGTTGGCAGATGAAATGAAAATTGTGGTTGGCGACCGGGTCAGTTTGACTATCGGCAATGCCGACGGCGTACCGCAGGAAGCGATTTTTACAGTTACCGGGCTGTTCCGAACCGGGATACCGGGCTATGACCAGAGTACAATTTTTGTACCCCTGTCGCGGCTCCAAGCCATCACCGGCGTGGGCAATCGTGCCAGCAGTATTATCATTATGTTGCATAACCGTGATGATGCCGCTAAAGTTGCGGACGCACTGCAAACGCCGGGTATCAAATCGCTGACTTGGGAAGATTTAAATAGCGCGTTGCTGGAAGTTGCAAAAACCGGCGCAAGTTTTTACTACCTAATATACATCATCGTAATTTTGGTGGTGGCGGTACTCATTGCTAACACCCTGTTGATGTCGGTATTTGAGCGCACGCGCGAAATTGGTATTTTGAGCGCGCTTGGTATGAAAGGGCGGCAAATTATGCTGATGTTCCTGCTCGAAGCCTCGGCGCTGGCATGGGCGGGCATCGCGGTGGGGCTGGTGTTTGGGTACGCGGTAGTTTCTTATATTGCAAAAGTGGGCATCCCGCTCGGCGAAGATACCGCAGCAATGGCTGGACAAACTTTTGCCCTCAGCAGCAAAATGTACACCGAATTTGACCCCGGTCAGGCGGTGATACTGTCGCTGTTGATGTTTGGACTTGTCGCACTTGCTTCGCTTTACCCGGCATGGTTCGCGGCACGATTGCAACCGGTCGAAGCATTGCACACTTTGAACTAATCAACAGTCATCGGAAGTGAAAGCTCGCACCCCCCAAAAAGGAGTACCGCAATGGACGTTATTCAATTAGAAAATGTTACCAGAATCTATAAAATCGGCGAAGTAGAAACCAGAGCTTTGAATGGTATAAATTTGACGGTCGAAGAGGGTGAATTTATGGCATTGGTCGGTCCATCCGGTTCCGGAAAAACCACCGCATTGCAAATGATGGGGTGTTTAGATAAACCCAACAGTGGTACCGTTAAAGTAAACGGGCAAGATGTGAACCGCCTAAATGCCAATCAGCGTGCCAATTTGCGCCGGGGCGTGATTGGTTTCGTGTTCCAGTTTTTTGCGCTCATTCCGGTGCTGGATGCCTATGAAAATGTAGAACTGCCCCTACTGTTGAATGGCGTTCCGCCCAAAGAACGAAAAGAACGAGTGACGGAAATGTTGGAATCTGTTGATTTGCTCGACCGCATCCATCACCGTCCCGACCAGATGAGCGGCGGTCAACAGCAACGGGTTGCTATTGCCCGCGCATTATCCACTCACCCTCGCGTGGTGCTGGCTGACGAACCGACTGCCAACCTCGACACCGCAAACGGCAGCCAAATTTTAGAAATTATGCAGCGGCTCAACGAAACAACCGGCACAGCATTTGTCTTTGCCACGCACGACCCCCGCGTGATGTCGTATGTGCGGCGTGTCGAAAAAATGCAGGATGGAAAATTGGTTATTAACGGGGGCGTGCCGGTAAAATAGCAACCGACGGGAGATATAACGTGAAATCAACAGCGCTGATTTGGATTGTACCCCTAATGACAGCATTAGTTTTTGCGTCAGCGTGTTCCTCCAGACAGAACGAAGCAACGGTTCAACCGACTGTTGCCAGCACCGTCGAATCGGTTGCCGCTCAGCCCGGCGCAGTGTCTGCCGAGGCGATGGTCGTGCCGATTCAGCAGGCAAATTTGGCTTTTGAAAGCGGTGGGCGCGTTGTCGCGATAAATGTTTCGGAGGGCGACTTGGTCAAACAGGGCGATATTTTGGCGCAGGTGGATGACGCCATGCAGCAAGCGTCGTTCATCCAAGCCCAAGCCGCCGTCACGCAGGCTGTTGCCGCTGTCTCGCAGGCTGAAGCCGGGTTGGCATCGGCTCAAGCCGGTTTGGATGGGGCTCAAGCCGGTTTCGCAAAAGTGCAAGCGGGTTCCACCCCCGCCGAAATTACCCAACTGGAAGCCACGGTCGCAGCGGCGCAGGCACATCTAAATGAGTTGGTCAACAGTCCCACCGATGAAGCCGTCCGGCAGGCGCAGGCTGCCGTTGATATTGCCACAGCGCAACTTGATGAAATTCAAAAAGGTCCGCGCGACGAAGATGTTACCGTCGCATCGGCTAAAGTGTTGCAGGCGCAAGCGGCGGTGAAAGCCGCCCAAACCGCCTACGACCGCGTGCGCTATGGCGACCCGGCTGATGTCGCCATTGCCGGCAGTAATCTGGAAAAAGCCACCCTGACATATCAAATTGCTCAAGCCGAATCTGACCGCCTGACCAACGGCGCCACGCCGGAACAAATTGCCGTGGCACAAGCGCGCGTAAAACAGGCGCAAGCCGCCTATGCGACGGTAATGGCGGGCGCGACACCGGAGCAGATTGCCCAAGCGCAAGCCAATGTCACTCAAGCCGAAGAAGCCTTAAAGCAAGCCCGCGCCGGCGCCACAGAGGAAGACATCGCCATTGCCAAAGCGGCAGTGGCACAGGCGCAAGCGGCGCTTAAAGCCGCCCAAGCCGATTTGATGGTTCGGCAGGCGAGTTTGGTGCAGGTAAAAGCCGCAGAAACAGCGGCGCAAATCCAACTGAACAGCACCCGGTTGATTGCCCCCTTCGACGGGCAGGTGAGCGCCATCAACATCAACGTTGGCGATGTCATCGCGCCCGCCCAGCCGATTCTGTCGCTGGGCGACAATACCCGCTGGCAGGTGAAAACCAGCGATTTGAACGAACTCGATATCGTCAACGTGAAACTTGGCAATATCGCAGAAATTAACGCCGACGCATTGCCCGGCGAAATGTTCACCGGCAAAGTGCGCGCTATCAGCCCCGCTGCCAAAACGGTTGCCGGCGACCAAATTTACACGGTTTGGATTGATATTGTCGATGGCGATACCACGCGATTGCGCTGGGGTATGACGGTTTTAGCGAATATCGAAACGGAGTGACCGGAGAAATTCGATGAAAAAATCGGTGATATTCCTGCTGCTCTTTTTGAGCATCTTTTTTAGCCCGATACAATTTGCCCCCGCCACGGTGCATGCCCAAACGGATATTGATGCCACGTTGGCGAGCGGCGCTATCCGCGCTTTCCTCCGCGTGCTGTCCCGCCCCGAACTGTCGCAGTGGGTGGATTTTTATGTGGCGGATGGGGTGGATGCCGGTCGCATTTCGGCTGAATTATCCCCTGTTACCGGATTCAGTATTCAGCAGTCGGGCTGGCTTGTCTCCCTGCAAACTTTTCAGGCAGAAGCCATCGTGCAGCCCGGCAACCGGCACGTCACCATTCAAGCGGGAAAATACAATGGTCGCTGGCAAGTGAATCAGGTTCGGGTGAATGCTGCTGCCAGCGCATCCGATGCCGCGCCAACCACCGTGCGTCCGGTGACGGATAACGGCGGCGGGCAGCTCGTTTTTCAAACCGAAAGCGGCGGCGGCATCTATCTCATCAATGCCGATGGCACAAATTTACGGCGCATCACCCACGGCATCGACCCGCAACTGTCGCCCGACGGCAGGCGGATTGCGTTCACTCGCTGGAAACCATATTACCGGCTGTACACCATCAAGGTGGATGGCACGGGCGAAACCGTCCGCGCCGACGGCAGAACCATGATAAAATCGCCGACATGGTCAGCCGACGGAAGGCACATCATTTTCAGTTTTCGCACTTTTTTTTATGCCGGAAAACGGGTGAAATTCAATCTGTATGAATTGACTGCGCCGCCGGTCATTCCGTCCAATGCCCGCGATTTGAAATTTTATGATGACGGCACGGTGGAATATACCATCCCCCCCGATTCACATTGGGGAATTGCGCAGGCGGATTTGAATACCGGACAAATTCAAGATTTCGATATTGGCTCGCTTTACGGATATGCACCACAAGCCCATCCCACCGACCCCGACCGGCTGGTATATCGCAGCGATAATGGCTTGGCTGCATTCAACATTCATTCGCCAGCCAGCACGCCCATCAGTTTTGATAACCGTGACCGGGGTGCGATTTCAATTTCGCCGGATGGCAGCAAAATCGCGTTCGATTTTTGGCAGGATGGGCATTGGGAAGTCTATACCATCCGCATGGATG
>CAYZQQ010000163.1:0-7098 GCA_964480075.1 uncultured Anaerolineaceae bacterium | reverse complement strand
TATTATGGGCGGCGGTCACTTTAACGATGGCAGTACCTTTGCAAGCCAACTGTCTGAAAAAGGCGCCGACCCGAATATACTGGCAATACTGGTTGCCCCGCCGGAACTGAAATTTGCCGATTTAGGCGATGCCGCTGTGGGGGTAGTTGGTCCCAGCCAATGGGAACCAAAAGCCAATTACAGCGAAGCTTCCGCGAAAAAAGCCGGGCTGGAATGGTATGGCATCTCTGTAAATGATTTTGTGTCTGCATACACAGCTAAATACAGCGAAGAACCCGGCTATCATGCAGCGGGCGGTTACGCAGCGGGATTGATTTTGCAGTATGCTATTCAAAAAGCAGACTCCACAGACCCCGCAAAAGTCGAAGCCGCGCTGAATGCCATTGATGTGTTGACCTTTTATGGTCACGTAAAATTCAACACGTCATCCGAAGCCCACGGCTTGCAAGTTGCCCACGATATGGTGTATGTTCAATGGCAAAAAGACAGCAGCGGCAAATTAGCCAAAGAAGTTGTCTGGCCCCTTGAGGGGCAATCTGCTGCCCCACTGTATCCAATGGCTAAATAATAAACGACCATTTACATTTACAGGAGTGTCTGTGTCTCTGCGGGCACTCCTGTAAACTATAGGAGTTAATATATGGACCATCTAGTTGCTTCTTTAGCCGATGGCCTGTTGTTGGGGTTTGTTTATGGATTGGCGGCGATGGGGTTGACCCTCATCTTTGGAGTGATGGACGTCATCAATTTGGCACACGGACCCCTAATTGCGCTCGGCATGTTTGGGGTACTGTTATTTTCCGGCGCGAATGGACTCGGCTTGCATCCGTATGTCGCCCTGGTTTTAGTAGCAGTTGTCGGTTTAATTTTGGGGTTTATTATATATTTTATCGCCGTGCATCGGGTACTTGATGCGCCACACCTTTCATCGTTGCTTGCCACGTTTTCGGTTAATATGATGATAATCGGAGTGGGGACAGCCATATTTACCACCTCACCACAAAATGTGGAATTCACGCTCGGTAACCTACAATTGGGTTCGATAACCCTGTTGGGAACCCGGTTGGTGGCGGCGTTAATTGCGCTGTTGGTTACGGTGGTCCTGTATCTGTTTTTGTATCGCACCCCATCCGGAAAAGCTATTCGTGCTGTTGCCAACAATCGGGCGGCGGCAGAATTGATGGGTATTCCGTCAATCCAAATGCTGGCGTTGAGCTTTGGCATTGGCACTATGTTGGCGATGCTCTCCGGCGGACTTATTGCCACCTTCTTTTCTTTCAGTATTTTATCCGGTGCCACATACGAATTGAAAAGTTTTGTCATTGTGGTGTTGGGCGGTTTGGGTAACCCCGCCGGCGCGCTGCTGGGTGGATTAATTTTAGGGGCGTTAGAAGGGATTGTGCCCACAATTATGCCCGTCAGTTGGGTTCCGGTCATTGAATTTGTGCTGTTTGTCATCATCCTGCTGGTTCGCCCCAGCGGTTTGTTGGGAGAACGTTGATATGAGTAGCTGGAAATATCCCGCATTTTGGATTGCACTACTGCTGGTAATTATCGGCGGAATTCTTCCCGTTGTGACCGGTTCTGACATTGTGCGCGAAAATATGTTCCTAATTTTGCTATCCGTGGCGTTAGCTTCCAGTTTGAATATATTGCTGGGGTATGCCGGATATGTCAGTTTTGGACACATTGTCTTTTTTGGCATCGGAGGATATATCGGCTTTTATTTTATCGCGGTTCACAATTGGTCGTTGTGGTTGGCAATTGTAATGGGTGGACTCGCCGCCGCGGTGTTGGCGTGGCTGCTGGGGCTGGCAATTTTACGGCTGCGCGGCGCATATTTCGCCCTGGCAACCATTGGGGTCAATGAAGCCGTGCGTACCTTCATCAATAATTTTGGCCCATTGGGCGGACCCATTGGGATGGAGTTGAACTTTTCAGTTTATCAGAGGTACGGCGGCGCCGCCACCATGCAATGGACAACTTATTGGATGGTATTCGGGCTAACGGTTGCTGTCATTATTTTGAGCTACGCCATAAAATTCTCCCGGTTTGGGCTAGGGCTGATGGCAATTCGAGAAGATGAAGATGCCGCAATGGTAATGGGTGTTCGCACCCCCAACACCAAAACAATGGCGTATGTGCTATCGGCAATTGTCCCCGGCATGCTCGGCGTGATATTTTTCTTCCGCAACAGCAGCGTTGAGCCACACGAAGCATTTCGGCTCACCCGTTCCATCGAAATGATTGTCATGGTGATGCTGGGCGGGCAGGGTACCGTGCAGGGACCTCTCGTCGGCGCGGCGCTGTACCAAGCCATTCGCAGCTTTTTACTGACTAGCCCGCTATTTAAGGACTTGCAGTTGGCGTTTGCCGGATTATTACTGCTGATGATTATCTTGTTTGTCCCCTCTGGGGTGATTGGCTGGTTGCGCGGTCGATATAGAAAACTGTGGAGGGTGTTAGAATGATGGCGGCACAGGTGGAAAACATTCTGCAGGTAAAGAATGTTACCAAACGATTCGGCGGATTGGTAGCGGTCAACAATGTGATGTTTAATTTGCCCCGCGGACAAATTTTGGGGTTGATTGGACCCAATGGCGCGGGCAAAACAACCCTTTTTAATGTCATCAACGGTGTTTATGCTCCCACAGAAGGGAATGTTATTTTTAATGGAACCGACATCAGCGGGCGGCAACCCTACGATGTGGTAAAAAAAGGGTTGGCACGGACACACCAGATTGTTCGCCCGCTCAATGATTTGACGGTGCTGGAAAATGTTATGGCGGGCGCTTGTTATGGACACGAAGAGCACTCCTTAAAAGAAGCGCAGCTCATTGCCGATGAGGTATTGGGGTTTATAAATCTGTCAGAGCGCCGCGATATGCTGGCCGGCAGTTTGAATGTTGCCCAAAAAAAGCGGCTGGAATTGGCGCGTGCATTGGCTTCTCGCCCATATTTGCTGTTGCTCGATGAAGTGCTGGCAGGGTTAAATCCCACCGAAATTGCAGGAATGGTAGAAGTGATACTAAAAATTCGGGAACAAGGCGTGACCATCCTGATTATTGAACATGTGATGCACGCCTTGATGAATGTATCAGACCGGGTGATTGTGTTGGACTATGGACAGCTTATCGCCGAAGGAACTCCGGAAGAGATTGTCAACGACCCCAAAGTAATTGAAGCCTACCTTGGCGACCCGGATTTGGCAAAACGACTTATGGGAAACGCTGATGGAGACTAACCCATGACTGTATTAGAAGTTAACGAAATTGCATCCGGTTACGGCGAAGTACAAATATTGTGGCATACTTCGTTGAAACTGGAAAAAGGAAAACTCACGTCGCTGGTTGGCTCTAATGGGGTTGGCAAAACCACATTGTTGCGTACGGTAATGGGGCTGATAAAACCGTGGCACGGGACTGTGGAATTTAATGGTCAGGATGTCACCCGGATGTCACCGCACGCCAAAGCTTCCCATGGAATGGTATTGGTTCCCGAAGGCAGACAATTGTTCACCGATATGACCGTATATGAAAACCTGGAGATGGGTGCATTTACCAAACGCTCCAAGAGGCACTTTCGCGAAAATTTAGAAAAAGTATACGGCATGTTTCCCCGCCTAAAAGAACGTGGCGACCAGAAAACCGGCACACTCTCCGGTGGTGAACAGCAAATGGTGGCAGTGGGGCGTGGATTGATGGCAGCCCCCGAAGTGTTGATGATTGATGAACTTTCGCTGGGGTTGGCGCCTTTTCTTGTACTTGACCTGTTTGAAATTTTGCGGCGTTTGCGAAAAGAGGGGCTGACCATCCTGCTGGTGGAACAAAACGTTCAAATGGCATTAGCGGTGAGCGATTACGCTTACGTCCTCGCCGACGGGAAAGTGCAAATAGAAGGTCCCTCCCACGAGGTCGCCGCCAATGCTAACGTGCGGCAAGCGTACCTCGGCATTTAGCCTCCCACAAGCATTAACCGTCCATCTGTGGCACAGAAGTATTTCCATAGATGGATGGTTTTTCATTTAAATGGTATAAATGTGTAACCTTTCTTAAAATCTTGCATCTAAAGAATTGAGCAAGTAATTGGATAATTGGTAGAGGCAAAGAATAATCCAAAATCAGACAAGAGGAAAACGTATGGGACTACTTAAAGATGAAGATCGTCAACATTTAATGAAAGAATTTGAAGCATTGAAAGACCCGGTAAAAATTCTAGTTTTTACCCAAGAACTTGAGTGTCAATATTGTGAAGAAACTCGAATGATTGCGGAGGAAGTTGCGGACCTGTCCACTAAAATATCGGTGGAAGTATATGATTTTGTTGCCGACCAAGAAGCGGTTGAAACGTTCAACATCGACAAAATCCCGGCGACGGTGATAATGCGTGGCGGTGACACCCCGAAAGATTATGCGTTGCGCTATTATGGCATCCCGTCCGGTTACGAATTTAGTTCCGTCATTGAAGACATTATGATGATTTCTAGTGGCGAATCCGGCTTGTCTGCCGATACCAAAAGCTTTTTAGCAAACATGTCCGAACCCCTGCACCTACAAGTGTACGTCACCCCCACGTGACCATACTGTCCCCGGGCGGTTCGCCTGGCTCACCAAATGGCGTTTGAAAGCGGAATGGTTCGCGGTGATATGGTTGAGGCAATTGAATTTCCGCACTTATCGAATAAATATCAAGTACAGGGCGTGCCTCGTACGGTTATCAACGAAGTTGGTTTTCTTGAAGGCGCGGCACCGGAACAAATGCTTGTTGCCAAAATTAAAGAAGTTGTCGGGTAACCGGAGATATTTATGGCAAAACACGCAGCGCACAAAAAACAACCCAGAGTTATTGTTTTTTCAACACCCACGTGCAAATTTTGCAATGCCGCCAAACGATATTTCCGTGAAAAAAGGGTGCGTTTTAGAGATATCGATGTTTCACGCGATGCTGCCGCCGCCCGCGACATGCAGCGTCGCAGTGCTCAAATAAGCGTCCCCGTGATTCAAATTGGCGGACACATCATTGTCGGGTTTGACCGTCCAAAAATAGACCGGCTACTTGGCTTATAGCGCAAGTTTGTGTATAATTTGGCGGTGGAAAATTAGCACTCTTTGCCAAAGAGTGCTAAAATATCTCCACAAAAACGAATAATCGTTTAACTAAAAACAATAGAATTGATGGAGGTAAAACCATGATGAACATTGAACCATTAGGTGCCCGAGTTTTAGTGAAAGTTTTGGAACAAGAAGCTAAAACCGATAGCGGTCTTTTATTGCCCGAATCCGCCAAAGAAAAACCCCAAAAGGGTCTCGTCGAAGCGCTTGGCAGCGCAGAAGACCTGACGACTGACCTTGCCGTTGGCGAAAAAGTGCTTTTTGCCAAATATAGCGGCACTGAAATTAAACAGGGTGATGACACCTACCTCATCCTAAATGAGGATGACATTCTGGCGCGCTTGAGCTAATCCCGCCAAACGTCATTATTTAACAAACGAACGCAGGGGCGGACTATATGTCCGTCCCTGTTTTTTGGATACCGTATTCTATGGAAAATCAGCCGCTAGTAATCCCCAAAATCAAACGAACATTAAAAGAAAACTGGTTTTTGCTGCTATTTTTAGCGATAATTATCGGGGCGTTTGTACTATTTCGCACCACACCGTCCAACGTGGACTCGGTGACTGACCTGAATGCCACCTTAACCAACAGCGAGCCAACAGTCATCGAATTTTATTCCGACTTTTGAAGCGCCTGCGTCATATCGAAACCCATCGTGGATGGGCTGGAACGTGATTTGAGCGGCAAAGCCGAGGTGCTGCGGTTGGATATTCTCTCTCCCATTGGGCGAGTGACGGCAGTGAAATTCGGGGTGCGCGGCACACCCACGCTGGTGCTGGTTGATGGCAGTGGCGTTCCCATTTTGTCGCAGGTGGGTATCATTCGCCCCGGCGCCGTAAAAGATAATGTGGAAAAATTACTTTTGCAATAAAGATTGCTTTTTGAGCGGTCTTTTAAATTAGGCGGTTTTTATGAAAATTGCATTTCCCACCAATAATATTGGGCAGAAAATCAATCCGCATTTTGGACGAGCGGCGCAATATTTGGTGGCAACGGTTGAAGATGGAAAAGAAGTGAGCCGCGAATTGAGGGCGAAGGATTTTCACGGTTCACACGACCATGACCATAATGGGCATACCCACGACCACGGTGGCATGGTCAGCCCCATTGCCGATTGTCAGGTATTGGTGGTGGGGGGTATGGGCGCGCCGGCAGCCGCAGCAATTCAGCGCGCCGGAATAAAAATTTCCCCCACCCGCATGGATGATATTGACGAAGCGCTGGCAGCGTTGTTGGCAGGAGAATTACCGGTTGACCCCGGTGTCATCCATCAGCCGGGAAACCATAACCATTGAGGCGGAGGGCATTATGAGTTATGCCAAAACGCATCAATCACAACAGCAACCGTCGCGGCGATGGCTGTATATCAACACTGTTGTGGCGGGATTGCTGATAATTGCTGCCGGTTTTGGGCTGGTGTGGGCAAACCAACCGAAACCCACTGTGGGAGCAACCAAACCCACCGCCCAGCCATCGGGACAAATTGCTCCGGATTTCACCCTGAAAACACTAGCTGGCGAAACCGTCAGCCTGAGCGATTTTCGCGGAAAAGTGGTGCTGGTAAATTTTTGGGCAAGCTGGTGTCCACCATGTGTGGCAGAACTGCCCACCATCCACCAATTCTATCAAACACATCAAGCCGATGGATTTGTGGTGCTGGCGGTCAACGCGCAGGAAAATTATGGCACAGTGAGCGGGTTCATCAACCAGCACGCATACACCTTCCCGGTGTTGCTCGACCCGGATTCGGCGGCGGCAAATGCATACGGTATCCGCGCCTTGCCCACCAGTTTCATTTTGGACAAAAACGGCGGAATTCAATACGTTCATCGCGGCGAAATTGACACCGACACTTTACAAAAGGTGGTGGAACCATTGCTGTGACCCGTGCGGATAGTGTTACCCGTATAAAAAGAGATGGGTCTTTGAGAATTTGTGGGGTTAGCCCCGAAATAAATTTCAGGGCTAAAAACAAAAGCCGACT
>CAYZQQ010000162.1:0-7133 GCA_964480075.1 uncultured Anaerolineaceae bacterium | reverse complement strand
ACCGCTGATTTCGCCGACATCGTTTTGCCCGCCACCAGCCAGCTCGAACACACCGATTTGCACAAAGGGTACGGCACGCACACGCTCAGTTACAACCGCGCCGTCATCCCCCCGTTGGGCAAAAGCAAAAGCAACTGGGCGGTGATGGGATTGCTGGCGCGGGCGATGGGTTATACCGAACCGTGGCTGTTCCAATCGGCGGATGAAGTGATTGACGAAGTGTTGTCCGCCACCGCCGCTGAAAATCCCACGCTGGCGGGTATCACGCCGGAACGCCTGCGCCGCGAGCGCACCATCATCCTGAATGTGCCGGAAGTGCCTTTTGCCGATTTGGATTTTCCCACCCCCAGCGGCAAAGTGGAAATTTATTCGCAATCTTTGGCGGATGACGGTCTCGACCCGCTGCCGAATTTCGTGCCCCCCACCGACCCCGCCGCCGATACTTTTTCGGGCGAAGGGAAATCGCTGGCGTTTATCTCCGGCGCGGCGCACCATTTTACCAGCAGCACCTTTGCCAACGATGCCGATTTTCTGGCGCGCGAAGGGGAACCGTTTGCGGAAATCAATCCCGCAGATGCCGCAGAACGCGGTATTGCGGACGGCGATTTGGTTCGGCTGGAAAATGCGCGCGGCTGGGTGATTCTGCGGGCGCGGGTGACGGACGATATTCGCCCCGGCGTGGTGGCATCTCCCAAAGGCCGCTGGGCAAAAAACGACCCCTTCACCGCTGATGGACGCACCATCAACCGGCTCGCCAGCGACGCGCTCGGTGATTTTGCCGGACAGAGTACCTTCCACAGCACGCGGGTGTGGGTGCGCCGAGTGGCGAATGACGAATAGCGAATTGTGAATGTTGAATAGCGAGCAAGAATTTTTGGAAATCGGTGGGACTGTCATTGCGAGGCGCGTTTTTTGCGCCGAAGCAACCTCCATGGTCGAATTATGAGATTGCTTCGCTGCGCTCGCAATGACATTTCGATTCCCTTGACTTTCGATTGAATCTTAAATAACAAAGGACGAATGACCAATGACAAATTTTTCAGTTTCCGGATTCTCCGCCGCAGGCGTGGCGTGCGGATTGAAACAATCCGGCAAACCTGACCTTGCGCTCATCGTATCCGATCGCCCGTGCGCGTTTGCCGCCACCTTCACTACCAATATTTTCGCCGCCGCCCCGGTGGAATATGACCGCGACCTGCTTGCGCGCACCCACGGCAACGGCCTGCGCGCGGTAGCCATCAACGCCGGAAACGCGAATGCCGTCACGGGCGAACAAGGCTTGCGTGACGCGGCGGAGATGGCGCGCGCCACCGAAACCGCACTCATCCTGCCCGCCGATTCCACATTCGTGATGAGCACGGGCGTCATCGGGCATCCCCTGCCGATGGACATCGTGCGTGCGGGCATTTCGGCGGCGGCAAAAACTGTCTCCCCGCAAGGGTTTTCAATGGCGGCGGAAGCCATCATGACCACCGACACCGTACTAAAAATCGCGTCCATCGCGCTGGAAATGGGCGGACGAACCGTCCGTATCGCCGGGATGGCAAAGGGTAGCGGGATGATTCACCCCAATATGGCGACTATGCTGGCGGTCATCACCACCGATGCGCCCCTTGCACCCGCCGATTTGCAGACACTTTTGCGTCGCGCGGTGGCGGTCAGTTTCAATCGCATCAGTGTGGATGGCGATACCAGCACCAACGACACGGTCGTCGCGCTGGCGAATGGCGCGGTGGGCGGCGAAAATCTCAATGGGGATGAATTGGCGCAATTTGCGGGCGCGCTGGAAAATGTGTGCGTCAGGCTGGCGAAAAAAATTGCGCGGGATGGGGAAGGGGCGACCAAACTGGTCGAAATTCGGGTGACGGGCGCGGCATCGGAGGCAGACGCGGTGCGTGCCGCCGAGACGATTGCCACATCACCGTTGTCGAAAACCGCGCTGTTCGGCAACGACCCCAACTGGGGACGCTTTCTGGCGGCAGTCGGACGGAGCGGGGCGCAGGTTGACCCCACGCGGGCGTCGCTGTGGCTGGCGGCGGGCGATGTGCGCTTGCAATTGGTCGGTGCGGGGCAGCCCTTGCCATTCAATGCAGAAAAAATGAGCGCGGCGCTGGCGGCAAACTCCGATATTTTCATCACCGTGGATGTGGGTATTGGCACGGCGGAAGCCGTTTACTGGACGTGTGACCTTTCATACAAATATGTCGAAATCAACGCGGAATATCACACATAACGCTGTGGGTTGAACGCAGCATTTTTGCAGGGGCAATTCGCAAGTCGCCCCTACGGTTTTTTCACCACAAAAACCAGAAACGGCCATAGTGGAATGCCGATTTTCTTTTGAAAAATAACCGTTGCGCCTGCCGCCGTCAGCGCGGGCAACACATGCACCGAGCGACACCCCAGCGACAGTGCGGGAATTTTCCAAACGACCGCTTCTACCCCGTCGGCGAGCCACTTCGCCCATGTGGCATCCGGTTCGTTGGAAACGGCAACACCGACCCGCCCGCCGGGTTTCACCACCCGCAACAATTCCAACGCCCCCTGTGCGGGGTCGTACAACGGGCAGATGGAATAGGTGGACAACACTGCATCGAAGGTGTTGTCATCAAATGGTAGATCGAGCATGTCGCCCGTCTGGAATGTCATCCGTGTCGCCAATCCGGCAGCTTCCGCACGTTGACGGGCGACATCCAGCATATTCGCGCTCAAATCAAACAGCGTGACCGAGCCGCCATCCTCCACCTGTTGCGCCGCCAACAGCGCGGTGTGGACCCTGTACCCGCGCCGCAATCAAGCACGGCGTCGCCAAGGGCAACCGTTTCTGCTACCACCAATTCGCGCCCGCGCTGGTCGGAATGGGCAGTGAGAAATCTATGCTGGCGGTCATAGCGTCGCGCCGCGCGGTTATAAATTTGTTTAACCCGTTGCGGGGAAAGGGCTGTGCGCATGATTTACCTCCGTTTTATGATACCATTATACGCCTTTAAAAACGGAAATTCAAGCGGAAAACGGGGGATAACCTTCCAGTGCCGATGAAATATTTTCGCGTGCCTGCCCCTCGAATTTCCCCCGAAAATAATCTGTGCGGAAAATTTTCGGCTGGCGCAAAAATGCCCGCAGTAAATTTCCCCGTTTGTGGTGGAAAATGTCATCTGCAACCCACGCGTATTCCAACCGAATGGCACGCTCGTAAGCCATAAATTCGGCGGGTGAACTGCCCAAAATTGCCAAATCAATATCGACCATAAATTGTTCGTCGGTGGTTTGCGGCACGGACGGATGCGTGGTGACCAAAATCAGGCGGCGCACGGCGGCGATTTCATCCGCCGCAACACCGAGCATTTTCAGCGCATCGGCGGCACATTCCGCGCTGACGGCTTCGTTGTCGGTGCGATGGGTGTCATACACCGCATCGTGGAAAAAGATGGCGCGTTCCACCGCGAGCGGGTCGGAAAGATAGCCGCGCACGGCATCAAAATGGCGCAGGCACGCGGCAATATGCGCGCCGGTGTGATAGTGCCGGTGGGGTTCAGCGTATTTTGCGGCGAGCGCGGAGAATTGCTCATCCACGATTTGGGGGTCGGCGGATGGTGGGCAAATAACGCGCCACTGTGTGCGGAAAAGACCATCGGACATAAGAATTATACCAGAGTTTTGATGCCGTTGACGGCGGCGGCAGCGGCGGAAAGGGTGGTGACGAGCGGCACACCCGCGCGGGTGGCGGCTGTGCGGATGGCGCGCCCGTCGGAATGCGCGGAACTGCCGAGCGGGGTGTTGATGATAAGCGCGATGTCGCCCGCTTCGATGACCTGTACGATGTGCGGTGCGCCTTCGCTGACTTTATTGATGGACTGCACCACAATTCCCGCCCGGCGAAACATAGCCGCCGTGCCATGCGTCGCCACAATCTGAAAACCCATTCGCGCCAAATCGCGCGCGAGTTTCATCGCGGCGCTTTTGTCAAAATCGTTCACGCTGATGAACACGGTTCCCGCCGTGGGGAGTTCGGTGCCGGCGGCTTGCTGAGCTTTGGCAAATGCCGCGCCAAAGCGGGGCGCATGCCCCATCACTTCGCCGGTGGAGCGCATTTCCGGCGTAAGAATGGTATCCACGCCGGGGAATTTCCGGAATGGCAACACGGCTTCTTTCACAAAAAATTCAGCCACATCCGGCTGGCGGGTAAAGCCGATTTCCGCCAGCGATTCGCCCGCCATAACCCGCGCGCCGATTTTCGCCAGCGGTACGCCGGTGGCTTTGCTGATGAACGGCACGGTGCGGCTGGCGCGCGGATTCACTTCCAGCACAAATACAATATCGTCTTTGATGGCGAATTGCACGTTCATCAGCCCGCGAACACCGAGCGCGAGTCCCAGACGGGTGGTGTAATCGCGCATAATGCTGAGATGAAATGCGCTGATGCGGTAGGGCGGCAACACGGCGGCACTGTCGCCGGAATGGATGCCTGCCGCTTCGATGTGCTGCAACACCCCGCCGATGACCACGCGCTCCCCGTCGGCGACGGCATCCACATCGGCTTCGTAGGCGTCTTCCAGAAACTGGTCAACCAGAATTGGTTGGCCGGGGGCGGCTTCCATTGCCGCGG
Organism: uncultured Anaerolineaceae bacterium; assembly: GCA_964480075.1. GTDB lineage: Bacteria > Chloroflexota > Anaerolineae > 4572-78 > 4572-78 > JANTHQ01. The sequence continues at coordinate 2,527 of CAYZQQ010000162.1, read as the reverse complement.
TGATGTAGGTTTCCAACTCCGCGGGCACATACACAATCGCCATAGCACGCCCGCCGAGTACAAAACTGGGACGCACCAGCACCGGGTATCCGATTTTGGCGGCAATTTCCGCCGCTTCTGCCAAATTATGCGCGATGCCGCTGGCGGGGCGGGGAATGTCCAACTCGGACAAAATGGCATCGAATTGTGCGCGGTCTTCTGCGCGGGCGATGGCTTCCGGCGGCGTGCCCCACACCGGCACACCCGCATCGGCGAGCGCCTGCGCCAAGTTGAGCGGCGTTTGTCCGCCATATTGCACAATCACCCCGTCCGGCTGTTCCACCGCCACGATTTCCAGCACATCTTCCAGCGTGAGCGGCTCGAAATAAAGCCGGTCGGCGGTGTCGTAATCGGTGCTGACCGTTTCGGGATTGCAATTGACCATGATGGTTTCAAATCCGGCATCTTTCAGCGCAAAGCAGGCATGCACACAGCAATAATCGAATTCAATGCCCTGCCCGATGCGATTGGGTCCGCCGCCGAGGATCATCACTTTGGGACGGTCGGTCGGAGAGGCTTCGCAATCAATTTCGTAGGTGGAATACAGATACGGTGTGTGCGCGGTAAATTCGGCGGCGCAGGTATCCACGCGATAAAAAACAGGTTGCACCCCCAGCCCGTGCCGTTTTTGGCGGATGATCTTTTCGTCCACCTGCCAAATATCGGCGAGCCATGCATCTGAAAAGCCGTATTGTTTGGCGCGCAAAATTAATTCCGCCGCCGCCGTTGGGAACGATTCTACCGCCAGTTCGCGCTGAAGTTCTGCCATTTGCGCAAGTTGATCCACAAACCACGGGTCATATCCCGTGAGCGCAGTTATTTTTTCTGTCGGATGACCATCCAGCAGGGCATGAAATACCTGAAAAATGCGCCGGTCGGTGGGCGTGCGGAGGTCATCCAAATGATAAAAAAGCCCGCGCTGCCACAACCCGTGCGCGCCGATTTCCAGCGCGCGGACGGCTTTGCCCAACGCCTCTTTGAAGGTGCGTCCAATCGCCATCACTTCGCCCACGCTTTTCATCTGTGTGCTGAGCGTGTTGTCAACGCCGGGGAATTTTTCAAATGCCCAGCGCGGTATTTTCACCACCGTATAATCGATGGACGGCTCAAAACTGGCGGGTGTTTCGCGGGTGATGTCGTTTGCAATTTCCGGCAGGGTGAAACCCACCGCCAGCAGCGCGGCAATTTTGGCAATCGGAAAGCCGGTGGCTTTGCTCGCCAACGCGGAGGAGCGTGAGACGCGCGGGTTCATCTCAATCACAATCGCCGCGCCATCGGCGGGATTGACCGCAAACTGCACATTGCTGCCACCGGTTTCCACGCCGATTTCCGCCAGCACGGCGCGGGCGGCATCGCGCAGGCGCTGGTATTCTTTATCGGTCAGGGTTTGCGCGGGCGCAACCGTGATACTGTCGCCGGTATGCACGCCCATCGGGTCGAGATTTTCGATGGAGCAGACCACCACAAAATTGTCGGCGGCATCGCGCATGACCTCCATCTCAAATTCTTTCCAACCGATGAGGCTTTTTTCCACCAGCACCTCTCCCACCGGGCTGAGGTTGCAGCCGTGCGCCACCCCGTCGATGAGTTCCGCTTCCGTGGCGGCAATGCTGCTGCCGGAGCCGCCGAGGGTGAAACTGGGGCGAATCAACACCGGAAACCCGACCTCTGACGCGAATGCCCGCGCTTCGTCCGTATTGCTGGTTAAAATGCCTGCTGGGGTATCCAATCCGATGCGCGCCATCGCCAGTTTGAATAAATCGCGGTCTTCCGCCATCTGCATGGCTTCCAGCGGCGCGCCGATGAGTTCCACCCCGAAGCGATCCAGCGTGCCATCTTCCGCCAATTCAACCGCCAAATTGAGTGCCGTTTGTCCGCCCACAGTCGGCAGCAGGGCGTCGGGGCGTTCCGCCTCAATGATGCGGGCCACACTTTCAACCGTCAGCGGTTCGATATGCACCGCGTCCGCCATGTCGGGGTCGGTCATGATGGTGGCAGGATTTGAATTCACCAGAATGACGCGGTAGCCTTCGGCGCGCAGGGCTTTGCACGCCTGTGTGCCGCTGTAATCAAATTCACACGCCTGCCCGATGACAATCGGCCCCGCGCCCAATATCAAAATGCTGGAAATATCTTTTCGTTTCGGCATATCTTAATTTCCTTCCGAAAATTGCGCCATCAGCGCCGTAAATTGACCAAAAAGATTGCCCGCGTCGTGTGTGCCGGGGCTGGCTTCGGGATGATATTGCACGCTGAACAACGGTTTTTCGCGGTGGCGCAACCCTTCCACACAGCCATCATTCAAATTGATGTGGGTGACTTCCACCGTCTCCGGCAGCGACTCCGCCGTGACCGCGAACCCGTGGTTGTGGCTGGTGATGCTTACCGCACCGCCCGCGCCACCCGTTTGCACGGGTTGATTGCTGCCGCGATGCCCGAATTTCATTTTGTGCGTTCGCCCGCCCAGCGCCAGCGCCAGAATTTGATG
>CAYZQQ010000161.1:0-7149 GCA_964480075.1 uncultured Anaerolineaceae bacterium | reverse complement strand
AAATATACCTTGCAAGTGGCAGTAGAGGATTGCACCGGTTGTACGCTGTGTGTGGAAGCGTGTCCGGTAAAAGACAAAACACAGGCAGGACGAAAAGCCATCAATATGGAACCGCAATTACCGCTGCGTGAAACTGAACGCGAAAACTGGGACTTTTTCCTGAATTTACCGGAAGCATCGCGCACGGATTCGGTTAATTTTACCAACGTGAAAAATATTCAATTATTGGAACCGTTGTTTGAATTCTCCGGCGCATGCGCCGGTTGTGGCGAAACACCCTACATCAAACTGCTCACCCAACTGTTTGGCGACCGCGCCGTGGTTGCCAACGCCACCGGCTGTTCCAGCATTTACGGCGGTAACTTGCCTACCACGCCATGGACGCACAATAAAGAAGGGCGGGGTCCTGCGTGGAGCAACTCGTTATTTGAAGATAACGCCGAATTTGGGTTGGGAATGCGGTTGACCCTCGACAAACAGAGCGAATACGCCCGCGAACTGGTTGCCCTGCTCCGCACCGACATCGGTGCGGAACTGGCAGATACATTGCTTAACACCGACCAATCGGATGAAGCCGGTATCAGCGCTCAGCGGGAACGAGTGGAACTGCTGAAGAAAAAACTAGCAGGAAAACCCGATACAAAATCTCGTGACCTGTTTAGCTTGGCAGACCTGCTGGTGCGCAAAAGCGTATGGATTGTTGGCGGCGACGGCTGGGCATACGACATCGGTTACGGCGGGCTTGACCATGTGCTCGCCAGTGGACGCAATGTGAACGTGCTGGTGCTGGATACTGAAGTGTACTCCAATACCGGCGGGCAGGCATCCAAAGCGACGCCGTTAGCTGCCGTGGCGAAATTCGCCGCAGGGGGCAAACCCACTCCAAAGAAAGACCTTGGGTTGATGGCAATGAGTTATGGGTATGTGTATGTGGCGCAGGTTGCTATGGGCGCCAGCGATGTGCAAACCGTTAAAGCATTCTTAGAAGCCGAAGCCTACGATGGACCCTCTATTATTATTGCATACTCCCATTGTATCGCTCATGGATATGACATTGCTAAAGGGCTAGACCAACAAGCGTTAGCCGTGAAAACGGGCTTCTGGCCCCTCTTCCGGTTTAATCCGGATTTACGGAAAGCAGGCAAAAAACCGCTCAAACTTGATTCTAAAGCGCCCAAATTGCCGCTTGAAGATTACGCATACAATGAAAGCCGCTACCGCATTTTACTAAAAACACATCCGGAAAACGCAAAAAAACTAATGGACGAGGCGCAAGCCGCCGTTCAATCGCAATGGCATCATTACGAGCAACTGGCAGAAATGGATTGACAATCTTTCTGTATGTGGGGGCTTATGCCCCCACATACATGACAGAAATTGGGTGAACCGCCAAAATTTTAACAAAAGTAAGGACGTGAATTATGGATTTGACGACCACTTATATGGGTATGACGTTAAAAAACCCCATCGTACCATCCGCATCGCCATTATCAGGAGACGTGGCGACCATCAAGGCGATGGAAGATGCCGGCGCCGCAGCGGTGGTGATGTACTCACTATTTGAAGAACAACTTTCCGGCGAAAGCCACGCGCTTGACCACTTTCTGAGCTTTGGAGCAGATAGTTTCGGCGAAGCGATGAGCTACTTTCCGGATATGGATGATTACAATAGGGGGCCGCATGAATATTTAAACCACATCCGCGCTACCAAAGAAGCGGTCGATATCCCCGTTATCGGCAGTTTGAACGGTGTTTCCACCGGCGGCTGGATTGAGTATGCCCAAAAAATTCAGCAAGCCGGCGCCGACGGGTTGGAACTGAACATTTATTACATTCCCACCAATCCTGCTCTCAGCGGGGCAGAGGTTGAGCAAATGTACCTTGATGTGGTACACGATGTGAAACAAAGCGTATCCATCCCCGTTGCCGTCAAACTCAACCCGTATTTTAGCAACACCGCCCACATGGGCATGCAACTGCAAAAAGCCGGCGCCGATGCGCTGGTACTTTTTAACCGTTTTTATCAACCCGATTTTGATTTGGAGGCATTGGAAGTAACGCCGAGTTTGACGCTCAGTAACTCGACTGAACTGTTGCTACCCCTGCGCTGGACAGCTATTTTATCACCGTTGCTGGATGTTGATTTGGCGATTACCTCCGGCGTTCACACCCATCTTGACGTGTTGAAGGGTATGATGGCAGGGGCAAAAGTGACGATGATGGCATCGGAACTGTTGCAAAATGGCGTCGGTCGCATCAATGAGATATTGCAAGATTTGGCGGATTGGATGGAACAGTATGAATACGAATCCGTCGTTCAAATGCAGGGTAGTATGAATCAACGCAACTGTGCCGAACCGGCAGCCTTTGAACGGGCGAATTATATGAAGGTGTTGCAGAGTTATCGTGCCGACCGAGTTTAAGTGGGGTTCCACGTTAATTTGGAAACGTAAGTCCATGTGCGATTTTCGTAACGCAATAGCCAACAAAAACCACAGATTGCATAGGTGTCTGTGGTTTTTTGGTGGCTGAAATAGAAATTAGCGTATCTTTAAAGGAGATTGATGATGGAATTTGGAGTGCCGGTTGAAGTGCGCGACCTTGAGCATCGGGTTGGGTTAACCCCGGCGGGGGTGCTGACGTTAACTCAAGCCGGGCATAAAGTGTATATCGAACAAAAAGCGGGAGCCTTTGCCGGTTTTAATGATGAAGACTATCGCCATGCCGGCGCGCAAATTGTGTATTCTGCCGAAGAGGCATACGGGCGGGCAGATGTGGTGGTAAAAGTGACCCGCCCCATCCACGGTGAACACCGGTATTTTCGCTATGGACAAACGATTCTGTCTTTTTTGCATTTGGCAGTTTCATCCCCGGATTTACTTGATGCGCTCGCCGAGCGAAAAATAACTGCCATCGCCTACGAGTTGATACAAAAAGAAAACGGTTGTCTGCCGGTTTTGGTGCCAATGAGTGAAGCTGCCGGACGGCTTGCTCCGGTGGTTGCCGGGCAATTACTCACCACGCCACGCGGTGGACGCGGTACCCTGCTCAGCGGATTGGCTGGGGTTCCCGCTGCCGCCGTGGTGATTTTGGGCGGTGGCGTACTGGGTTTTAGCGCCGCACGGGCATTTTGGGGCTTCGGTGCGCAGGTAACGGTGATAGATAAAGAGATGAGAAGCCTGAGGCGTATCGAAGAATTTTTTGACGGAAAGGTGAATACCGTCCTGTATAATGAGTATAATCTCAAACGGGCGGTGGCTTTTGCCGATGTGCTGGTTGGAGCCGTGCAGGTTCCGGGTCAGCGCGCCCCGATTTTGGTCACACGAGAGATGGTACACTCTATGCGTCCGCGCTCGGTTATCATTGATTTCTCTATTGATAGCGGCGGATGTGTGGAAACCAGTCGTCCCACAACCATCCGCGACCAAACCTTTGTAGAAGAAGGCGTTATCCACTTTTGCGTTCCCAATTTAACGGCGATTGCTGCTCGCACCGTCAGCTATGCCCTTGCCAACGCCGCATTGCCATATCTACTGACCATCGGTAGCGCCGGGATAGAAAGTGCCATAAAAACCCACCCCGCCCTAAGAAACGGGACGGTGCTCTATAACGGGCAATTGTCAAACGAAATTACCGCCGCCGCGCTTGGAAAAAGCGTTCAAATTGAGCTGCCGCAGGGGGGCACAGATAAATGAACTGGGAAGCGATTTATCGCCGCAAAATTACCGATGTGGATACGGCGCTATCTGCCGTCCAATCGGGAAATAGAGTCTACATTGGCGGCGGTTCCGGCGTGCCGAAAGAGTTGATTGATGGACTGGTGCGACAGGCGCCCCATTTACAGAATGTAGAAATTACGCACATTCTCACGTTTGCTGAGGCCCCGTATGTTGACGCTAAATATAGCGCGTCGTTCCGGCATAACGCGCTGTTCATTGGTCATTCGGTGCGAAAAGCCGTTAATGATGGACGTGCCGATTTTACGCCGATATTTCTTTCGGAAGTGCCATCGCTTTTTCGCAATGGCATTCTACCGCTTGATGTGGCGCTTGTTTCACTTTCGCCGCCTGACGAGCACGGTTTTTGCAGTTTTGGCGTGGAAGTTGGGTCAACCAAACCCGCCGCCGAAAGTGCGCGGGTGGTCATCGCCGAAATTAACCGCCGTATGCCGCGCACACTGGGTGATGCGTTTATCCACGTGAGCCATTTGACGCACATTGTGGAAGTCGATTACCCCATTCCCGAAGCGCTGCAGGGAGGCAGCTCTGACCTGCATCTGCGGGTCGGTGAACATATCGCCGAGATGATACCCGATGGCGCGACACTGCAAATGGGTATCGGCAGTATCCCCGATGCGGTGCTGAGAAATCTGGGAAACCACCGCGATTTGGGCATCCACACCGAGCTATTTTCTGACGGCGTCATTGATATGTTCGAAGCGGGGGTCATTACCTGCGCGCGCAAAACATTTCATCCCGGAAAAATTGTGGCGGGGTTCTTATTTGGGTCCAAGCGATTGTACGAATTTGTACACAATAATCCCATCATCGAAATGCATCCCAGCGATTATGTGAACGACCCGTTTAATATTGCCCAAAACGAAAAGATGGTTGCCATCAACTCGGCTATTCAAATTGATTTAACGGGGCAAGTGTGCGCCGATTCTATTGGAACCCGCATCTATAGCGGTGTGGGGGGGCAGGTAGACTTCATTCGCGGTGCGGCGCGCTCAAAGGGTGGACTGCCCATCATCGCATTCCTGTCCACCGCCAAAAGCGATACCATCAGCCGCATTGTGCCGACGCTCACCGAGGGTGCAGGGGTGGTCACCACCCGCAACGATGTCCATTATGTGGTGACAGAGTTTGGCGTGGCGAATTTACACGGTAAAACAGTCCGCGAACGGGCGCAGGCGCTCATCAACATCGCGCATCCAAAATTTAGAGACGTGTTAGCCCATGCCGCGCATACCTTGGGGTATATTTAACGATTTATCTTTCGCGGTTGAGGATTTGACAAAATTAAAATGTATCTTCTCCATAAATTGAGGGGGGCATTGTAGTGACAGAGTATTGCTCTGTCACTACCGGGCGACCACAAGAGTCGCCCCTACATTTTAAGATGGTACGTATGTCGCGCCAAACGCCAAAAAATAGCAGTCGCTGTACCGGTTGAGAAGTTGCCCATTTTAGATGCTTTTGATAGAATGAAAAATTGGTGACCGCCACATAGAAACGCCTCTTACCATAAATATTCAAGGAGATAATGATGGATTTAGCAAGCACCATCAGAGATATACCCGATTTTCCGGTTGAAGGTATTTTGTTCAAAGATATAACCACGTTATTAAAGAATCCGCAGGCGTTGACGGAAGCAGTTGACCGTTTGACTGCATTTGCCAAAGCGCAACAGGCTGAAGTGATTGTGGGGGTTGAATCACGCGGGTTTATTTTTGGGATGCCGCTGGCGTACAATTTGGGCGTTGGGTTTATCCCGGTGCGGAAACCCGGCAAATTACCCGCCGAAAAAATCAGTGAGAGCTATACGTTGGAATATGGCACCAACACGTTAGAAATCCACGTAGATGCTATTGAGCGCGGTCAGCGGGTGCTGGTGATTGATGACCTGCTGGCGACCGGGGGTACGGCGCTGGCAACGTGCAAACTGGTAGAACGGCTTGGCGGCAGAATTGTGGGAACCGCATTTGCCATTGAGCTGACGTTTTTGCATGGGCGCAATCAATTGCATGGCTACAATGTATATTCCATTATACAAGTGGATGATTGACGCATAGATTGCAATTGCAAAAAGCCTCATCAGCATTATGTCTGATGGGGCTTTTTTGAATATGACGGTTATTCCACTAAATCCGCAATTACTACCAACCGGTGGGTGTCGATAAGGTAGGGGTAACACGATTGCAATGTTGCCACCGGTCCGGTGGTGGGCAACATTACTTCCACGTCGGTGGGGTTGATGATACGTTTTTCGCGAACTTCATAGGTGTATTTAGTGGGTCCGGCGTAAATATAATAGCGGTCTCCAACCTCTAATTTATCCAGATAGCGGAATATCTCACCGAAAATATCGTTGTGTGCGGCGAGATACAAATTTCCGCGTTCCCCCGGTTGGGCAGAACCGGGAAGATGCCCCACACCCTTCTTTAAATCTTCCCATGTCACCCCCTCAATGATGGGCGCATCAACATTCATTTTTGGAATGACGATGCGCGTTGCGGGAGCAGTTTTTTGTGCCGGTGCCTCAATGATGGGTGCTGACGCGCTGGTGGGTTGCACCCAGTTTTGCAAATGTGCGGGAATATCAGGGACGGCTCCCCCCGCCGATGTCGGGGGTGTATGCCCACTGGGTAGTCTGTCAAATGGCAGTGACACAGGTGCAGATGTAGCCGGGGCGACCACCGGCTGTTCGGCGGTGGCGCGCACCAGCGCAGTTTGCGCAGTTGCCATTTCTTTATTTAGTGACCGCAGATTTAAATATGAAGCAGCCAAAATAACTATCAACCCCAGCACGGCGACAATTTCAACCAGCGCCAGCAGTCGGTCACCGAGAGTTTTTGGTTTTGCAGGCGGCACGGTGCGGGTGGCGGCTAAAGATGCCAATGGATCGGGGTTAAGAAGCGCGGCATTTTTGGATGCTCCCGCTGCCGACAGCCGTAAAAATCGCTCTTTGCGTGCCTCGCGCTGTTTGATTTTCAACATGCGCTCCAACTCTTCTACACTGAGCGCTTCAACTTTTTGGCGGAATGCCATAGCCCCTCAACTTACCATAATGATTATGCATAATTATTGTACGGGATGCTGCCGATTTGTCAAGTCCCTGATATTTATCGGGTGCGTTTCAGTTTTTAGGCGGATCATGGTTGAAATATGTCATACCGGAATTTCCCGCAGGGAAATATCCGGAATCCAGTCTATACCCCTTTTCGTGGTATCAGTTTCCTCTGTTTGACAATCATAGACACACCACAAAACATTTACCTTATTTTTACTGCGATTGCTATTAAAATATAGTATAATTGCTATTAAAATATAGTATGGTGTAGGTAAAAATCACACTGCGCTCCCACATCATTTCGTTATTCAACGTTGCCATAATTCAAACAATTGAATATCGGATCACCCCGGTGTA
>CAYZQQ010000160.1:0-7150 GCA_964480075.1 uncultured Anaerolineaceae bacterium | reverse complement strand
AGCTGGCACGCGAATACAGTTAAGCCAACCACAAACAAACAGGGGATTGGCAAAATTGCCAGTCCCCTGTTTTAGTTAACCTGTTGAAACTTTCTACCCGTGCGTAAAAATTACATCACTCAACAATTTTAGATGATTGTCATTCCCGCGAAAGCGAGAATCCATAGGTTTTTGCGGTGGATACCGGATATTTCCCTGCGGGAAATTCCGGTATGACAGTAGAAATTCATCGCTATTGCGGCGGCGATGCCGGAACGAGAAAATCTTTTACCACCCATCCTTCGGTGCCGTCAGGGTGGCGGATGTACCACCATATATAATCTTCGCCGTTTTCATCCTCTTTGGGTCCACTTAACAATTCTAGCACCACTGTGTCGTTTTCTTCTGCCAAACCGATACGGGCATTATTCCGCCCCGGTCCGGCACGCATGCTCAATCCGGCGCCATCGGTACCGACAACTTTGGCATATCCACCGACCACCAAATCTCCGGGAGTCGGTTCAGTGGGGGGGATAGCAGTGGTATCCGGCGATGGCTCGGTGGCGGATGATGCCGATGCCGTGGTCGGCGTTGCCTCCTCCACCACCGGCGTGAGAACCGCCGTTGAGGGTGTAACCACCGGCGCAACCAGTGGCGGCAGAACTTCCGGCGTGGGTGTGATGGCGCTTTGGCGCACCATATTCACCACCCCCAGTCCCACCAAACCAATCACAATTAACCCGGCTAGTCCGCCAATGACAATCCATACCAGCGGAAAACCGATTTCGGCAGTGCTGGCATCTTCCAAACGCCGTGGGCGACGCCGTTCTCGCTCTGAAGCGTTCAATGGGTTGTTCGGTTCGCTGTCCATGCCACACCCCTCTGATAATGGTTTCAGATTTAATGAAAAAGCAATTCTTTAATTACCTGATGAGCATTGCCAACCTCCAATTATGAGAAAGGTAATGCCTTTGCCACCAAAATGGTAATGTCGTCTGTTTGCGCAGCATCACCCCGAAACCGGTTGACGGTTTCAAGAATTTGGTCGGCGATGCGCTGTGCCGAACCACGCCCGTCCGCATGGATTACCGCCATCAGTCGTTCTAACCCGAAAAATGCACCGTGCTCGTTTTCTGCGTCCGTCACCCCATCGGAATAGCACACCAAACAGTCGCCGAGTTGAAACGTTACGGAAGATTCTTCAACATGCAAATCCGGCAGCATGCCGATAAAACGTCCCGGCGGGTCAAGTAATTCCAATCGCCGGGTGGCGGCACGATACAATATGGGGCGTTCGTGTCCGGCACGCACAAAATCCATTCGCCGCGAGGCAATATCAATAACCCCATAAAACATTGTCACAAACATTTCGGCGGTGGACGTTTTTAAAAGCTGTCGCTGTAATTTGTGAACGGTTTCCATGGGCGATTGATGTTCAGCCGCTTCTCGCAACAAAAGTGCCCGCACAATCGCCATAAAAATTGCCGCTTGAACACTTTTGCCCGACACGTCAGCCACAACCATGCCAAAGCCATCATCACCGATGAGCGGCACATCATAAAAGTCGCCCCCCACAACCCGCGCCGGATGCGCTTGCACACCAAATTCAAACCCGGGGACGACAGGAAATTCTGCGGGCAAAATAGACCGTTGCACAGATGCGGCAATTTCTAAATCACGTTTAAGACGTTCCTGCGCCAGCAATTCGGCTTGCGCGGCGCGCAGATCATCAAGCGCTTGCGCCAGCTGCTGGTTTTTATGTTCCAGTTCTGCCATGGCAAGTTTGTCGGTATCCCGCAAACTGCGCGTAATGCCCCGCAGTAACGTTACCGCCACTGCCGGATTACGTGCCATAATATCATCAAAGGTGGAATCAGTTATCTCAATCAGCGTTGATTCGGTGAGGGTGCGCACAGTGGCAGCGCGGGGAACATCATCCAGCAACCCCATTTCGCCGAAAAACTGCCCGTCGCGTAAAATACCGAGTACCTGCTCTGTGTCATCCTTCAAGCGACGCGTCACCGACACCAGCCCGGTTTCGATAACGTAAAATGTGTGTTCCAGCGCACCTTCCAGACACACCACCATATCTGCGGAGTAGGTGCGGCGGACTGCCTCTCGATTCAATTCAGACACATCTTTTGGAGAGAGGCTACCCAATACTCGCTGCAACACGTCGGTTGATTTGCTCACCAAAGCCAATCCTTATCCGCGTTTAAAATTAAAATACCGGAAATTCACCCCTTATTTTAGAAAATATTGCGCAATCGCGCAATTCGGGTTCCGGCATATCATTACATTTCCGGGCGAAATTAACAGCGCTAGCGTTGTATTTGGACGGTTGCTAACTGCGCTCGGCTTTCTTCGCGGATAGATTCAATACCACGTTCGGAAACGCCATGCAGTACCCATTCGACGCGTTGCAACAGGTCATCGGGCGCGATGGGTTTTACCAGATAATCCACCACCATTTCACCACAGGCAAACCCTTTTTGGATTTCTCGCGACATGCCGCGCGCGCTCAAAAACATCACCGGCAAATGCGGCATTTCCTGCGCAATGATTTTTGCGGCATCATAGCCGGTCATCAAGGGCATCCGCACATCCAAAACCACCAAATCAACCGGCTCATCGCGAATAATTTGCACGGCTTGCGCGCCGTTTCGAGCTTCGTACACGGTATAATTTTTCATGCGCAATACAAACGCAAATAATTCCCGCGCATCACGATCATCTTCGGCATATAGAATGGTAGGCATAACCCTCTCCTTGCTTTGCTAACTTTACAGAAGTATATCATAGATTTGAAAAGTAATCAAAGGTCATTTGCCATTTTATGTCACCAAAATTCCCGCTTGACAATTTCCCCCGCTTATGATACACTCGCCCTCGTAAATGAATATTTGAGGCAGCCGAGAAGCCCTCAAAAGTCAATCACATATTATGTGGTTGATTTTCGAGGGCTTTTTATTTCGGCACCACTTTCAAAAAAGGAGATTTGTTATGGCGAACACCCCAACCGATATTGTAAAAATGGCAAAAGATGTAAAGTTTCTGGATTTTCGATTTACCGATTTAATTGGCACATGGCAGCATTTTAGCGTGCCTGCCTCAATGGTGGACGAGGATATGTTTGAAGATGGACTGGGTTTTGATGGCTCATCCGTGCGCGGGTTTCAAGATATTCACGAATCGGATATGATCCTCATTCCCGACCCAAACACCGCGTTTGTTGACCCCGTGCTTGATGTGCCGACGCTGGCAGTTATCTGCGATATTTTTGACCCCATTACCCGCCAGCCATATAGCCGCGACCCGCGCTATATTGCCAAAAAAGCCGAGGCGTATCTAAAACAAACCGGCATCGCCGATACCAGCTATTGGGGTCCCGAAGCCGAGTTTTTCCTGTTTAACGATGTGCGATACAGCAACGGCACAAACGCCGCTTATTACCACATCGACAGTCAAGAGGCGTGGTGGAACAGCGGCAAAGAGTTGGGACCCAACTTTGGCGCGCAAATTCCCGCCAAACGCGGCTATTTCCCCACTCCGCCCGCCGACCAATTTCAAGATGTGCGCAGCGAAATTGTACTGGCGCTGGAAGCCGCCGGTATCGCGGTAGAGTTGCATCACCATGAGGTTGCCACCGCCGGGCAAAGCGAAATTGACCTTCGTTTTGGCACGCTCACCCGTATGGCTGACAGTATTATGATTTACAAATATATCATTAAAAATGTGGCGCGGAAATTCGGGTTGACTGCCACGTTTATGCCCAAACCGCTCTTCGGCGATAATGGCAGCGGGATGCATGTACATCAAAGTTTATGGAAAGGGGACAAAAACGTTTTTTACGATGAAGCAGGGTACGCCCAACTTTCTGACGCGGCGAAAAGCTATATCGGCGGGTTGTTGCATCACAGCGCATCTATATTGGCATTTGCCGCACCGACCACCAACTCATACAAACGGCTGGTTCCCGGTTTTGAAGCGCCGATAAATCTTGCTTTTTCACAGCGAAACCGCTCTGCCATTTGCCGCATCCCGGTATACTCCAGCAGCCCCAAAGCCAAACGAGTAGAGTTCCGCGCGCCAGACCCCAGCGCCAACCCGTACCTCGCTTTTGCTGCGCTGTTGATGGCCGGATTGGACGGCGTTCAAACCCAAGCCGACCCCGGTTTGCCGATGGATGTTGATTTGTACGACCTGCCGCCGGAAGAATTTGCCAAAGTGAAACAGGTTCCCGGTTCGCTGCCGGATGTGCTGGACAAACTGGAAGGTGATCACGATTATTTGCTGGCTGGCGATGTCTTTACTCCCGATGTGCTGGAAAATTGGATTGGGTACAAACGCACGATGGAAATTGACCCGATGCAAATGCGCCCGCATCCGTATGAGTTTGAATTGTATTACGATATTTAATGGTATCTTCTCCCAATGTAGGGGCAGAGCCATGCTCGCCCCTACATTGTTCCCCCCCTGCCCACCCGCGCACTTTCTCAATCACCCCGTCTCAATTATAATATAACCTGATGTGCGACTCTTTTCAAAAGCAACCATTTTCAAAAGCAACCAAATAGAACACAGATAACACGGATTGAACTGATTTCCGCTGATTTTTCAAAAAATTTATCCGTGAAAATCCGGAAAATCTGCGCCATCCGCGTTCCATTTTATCATTTTCCGAGGAGTTGCACATCAGGTAATATGCTATGGTTTCACAATTGTTCACCCCTGCCGATTGCCGGCAATTGCTGGCTGACGATACCCCGGCTGACACCATCGGCGAGACTCTCACGGCGGTCGGCTTTATTGACCCGCCCGCCGCGCGGCAGCGCTTGCGTCGGTTGGTTCGCGCCGCCGATGACCCCTGCGCATTCATCGCCGCGCTATTGGCGCAACTTTCTCCCACTGCCGACCCCGACCGGGTGCTGGTGAACATAGAGCGAATGGCTCACAACGTTTCCACTCCGGCAGTTCTGCTGCGCATTCTGATAGAAAATCCACGCGCACTGGAAATCTTGGTCACCGTGATAGCGGGCAGCCAATTTCTCACCGAAATTTTACTGCGAACCCCCACATATTTTCGACAATTGGTGGCGCATCACAATCTGTCGCAGGTAAAAACTCGCGCCGAATTTAATGAGCGCATCGCCGAAGAGCTTGCCCCGCACACGACCATTGCTTCCCAGCTTGATGCCCTGCGCCATTTTCAGCGTTGGCAATATCTGCGCATCGGCACGTGCGATTTGCTGGGGTTGTTCGATATGCCCACCGTCACCGAACAACTTTCGCGGCTGGCGGATGCGCTGGGGCAAGCCAGTCTGCACATCATCGCCGAATACACCGGCATTGACCCGGCAGGATTTTCGGTGCTGGGAATGGGAAAACTCGGCGGGGAAGAGTTGAATTACAGTTCCGATATTGACCTGCTGTTCATCAGCGCCACCGCCGATGAACGCTATTTACGGCTCGGCAAACGGCTCATCGACGCCCTGACCCGCGTTACTGCCGAAGGATTTCTGTATCGGGTGGATATGCGCCTGCGCCCGTGGGGAAAAGTTGGCGCGCTGGTCAGCTCTGTACCGACATATATTGGCTATTTACACCGGCACGCCCAATTGTGGGAAAAACAAGCCCTGCTCAAAGCGCGGGTTATCGCCGGAGACGAAACACTGGGCAACGAATTTTTACGACAAGCCGCGCCGATTATTTTCGCCCCCAGCGCGGCGACCGTGCAAGTTGATGTGCGCGATATGAAAACCCGCATCGAATCAAATTTGCAGAAAAAAGGACGCAATTGGGGAGAAGTGAAACTCGGCGCGGGCTCCATCCGCGATATTGAATTTTTGACCCAGTACCTGCAATTGGCGCACGGCGACACTCACCCCGATGTTCGCAGCCGGAACACGCTCGACGGACTGGCGCGGCTAACGGCGCACGGATTTCTTTCGGCGGATGAGCACCGCGTTTTGGGCGAAGGCTACACCTTCCTGCGCTCGGTGGAACACTGGCTGCAGATGATGCACTTTCGGCAAACACACACGCTGCCCACCGATGCCGCCGCCTTGACCGCGCTGGCACATCGGCTCGGCTTTACAGAAGATGATGCCGGAACACAATTGCTTGACCATTACACCCGTCATGCCGCCGCCATTCGCACGATATATCGCCACCATTTTTTCCCGGAAGAATCGCGCACTGAACCGAAACCCGATTCGGCGGTGGTGCAGCGCCATCTGGCGCGCCTCGCCCCGGCATACGCCACCACCTTCCCCGAACCGGACATCGCCCGGCACGCCGCGCTGGCGAGCAATCTCCGCCCCGACCATCTGGCAGAGGTGGACGCGCGCCCGCTGGCGGATAATCGCTGGCAGGTGACGGTGGTCGCCTTCGATTATCTGGGCGAATTGTCGCTCATCTGCGGGCTGTTTTTCGCACACGGGTTCGACATTCACAGCGGCAATGTGTTCACTTACCGCCCTCCCGCCGAAACTGCCGCCGACCGCCACCGCAAAATTGTGGATGTGTTCGTGGTCAGCCCCACCGCCGGGCAAACCGTTTCATCCGAATTGTGGCAGCAATATGCCGCCGACCTGCAATCGCTGCTGAATCTGTTGGAGCGGGGCGATGTTTCGGCGGCGCAGGGGAAACTGGCAGAACGGCTCGCCGGGCTGTACCGCCGCGCGCGGGTCAATTCGCCGCGCATGTATCCCATTGATATTGAAATTGACAACACCGGTGAAAAACATCGCACCGTGTTGCGAATTGACACGGTGGACACGGTCGGTTTTCTGTACGAATTGACGAATGCGCTGGCGCTGGCGGGGATGCACATCGCGCGCATGTCCATCGGCACGGCGGGCAAGCGCGTTTCTGACATGCTGCACATCACCGATGCACGCGGCAGAAAAATCACCGACCCGCAAACACTACGCGAACTGCGCGCCGCCATCGTGTTGACCAAACATTTTACCCACCTGCTCCCCCACTCGCCGAATCCTGCGGCGGCGCTGGTGCGGTTTCGGCAATTTCTCAGCCAACTTTTTGCCCGTCCCTACTTTACGGATGAACTAGATCGGAAGAGCGGTGTGTAGGGAATGAGTGTGCTGCTAAGTGTTGAGCGTGGGTGTCTCGAGTGCAATAATAGAGTATGTGGTATAGAAATGAGTGG
>CAYZQQ010000159.1:0-7204 GCA_964480075.1 uncultured Anaerolineaceae bacterium | reverse complement strand
TTTCGAGGCAATGCTCGCCGATGTGGATGTGGTGGACATCTGCACCCCGACCCATCTTCATCACCCGCAGGTGTTGCAGGTTGCTGCCGCCGGAAAACACATCGTGTGTGAAAAACCGCTGGCGCGCACGGTGGCGCAGGCGCAAGAAATAATTGCTGCTTGCCAACGTGCGGGTGTGAAATTGCTGGTGGCGCACGTCCTTCGCTTTTTTCCGGAATATGCGTATGCCAAAAATCTGGTTGCCACCGGCGAATTGGGCGCGCCCGCAGTTTTGCGTCTCTCACGGGGAACCTTTCGCCCCCAAAAAGCGAACGACAATTGGTTTTTGAACAACCAAAAATCGGGAGGCATGATACTCGATTTGATGATTCACGATTTTGATTATGCCCGCTGGGTAGCGGGTGATGTAACGCGCGTTTTCGCCAAAAATATCGGTATCGCTGCCGACCACGGGCTGGCGATTCTTACCCACGCCGGCGGCGCTATCTCGCACATTGAAGGCTCGTGGGCGTATCCGCCTCCCATGTTCCGCACTAAATTTGAGATTGCGGGTAGTGAGGGATGGGTGGAATTTGATTCGGATAAAATGGCAGGCGTGCAATTCCATTTGCAACAATCCCCAAACAATGCCGCTGACGTGCCGGCGCCGGGTATTTTGCTGGAGGAAAGCCCCTACACCACTCAACTGAAAGCCTTTTATCACGCGCTGGTTGACGATACCCCCGTACCCGTTTCTGCCGCCGATGGACTGGCGGCGCTGCAAATTTCACTGGCGGCGATTGAATCAGCCCAGACGGGACGCGCCATCGAATTGCCGCAACTACCGGAGGTGAGCCAATGAGAATCGGGATAATGAGCTTTGCCCATTTGCATGCCGAAGCATACATTCAGAATGTGCGAGCCTTGCCCAATGTCGAAATGATTGGCATCGCCGATGAAAATTTAGTGCGCGGACAACATTTCGCCAAACAATTTGACGCGCCACTTTTTCCATCGTATGAAGCTATGCTGGCAGAAAAACCGGATGGTGTCATTGTCTGCTCGGAAAATAATAACCATCGCCCACTTGTTGTAATGGCGGCGGAGGCGGGCATTCACGTGCTCAGCGAAAAACCGCTGGCAATAAATTTGCCGGATGCGCAAGCAATACTTGACATCTGCCACCGAGCCGGGGTCATTTTGATGACCGCGTTCCCGATGCGCTTCAGCGTGCCGCTGTTGAAAGTAAAATCGGCGTTGGATACCGGCGTATTGGGCAAAATTTACGGGTTCAACACCACCAATCAGGGACAAATGCCCATTGCCCATCGAGCCTGGTTTGTGGACAAAACGCTGGCGGGCGGTGGCGCGATGATGGATCATATTGTGCATTTGGCAGATATTCTACGCTGGTATTTAGGCAGCGAAGTGGTGGAAGTTTTCGCCCAGACGAATCGCATTTTGCACGCCGACAAAGTGGATGTGGAAACGGGAGCGCTGGTCATGCTCACCTTCGCCAATGGCGCTTTCGCTAGCATCGACAGCAGTTGGAGCAAACCGCTCAACTATCCCACGTGGGGCGGTTTGGCGATGGAAATTATCAGCGAACGCGGCTTGACCGTGTTGGATGGATTCAGTCAGAATTTAAATATTTATCAGCCGCACAAAAACAATCATCATTGGGCATACTGGGGGTCGGATGCGAATCGAGCAATGATTGCCGAATTTGTCGCCGCCATCCGCGAAGAACGCGCGCCCGCCATCACCGGTGAAGACGGCTTCAAAGCGTTGGAAATTGTGCTGGCGGCGTATCGGTCTGCGGAGACCGGACAACCCGTGAAGTTATAGGTAGTGGTTACTTTTGACAGGTGTCATTCGGGCATGACAGTTCAAAATTGGCTTTCTTTAAGAAACAAAAAAATTCAATAGGCTCTCTAACAAACAAAGAAAAAAACTATGCTCAAACAATCATTTTTATACCGTGAAATTCATCAACAACCCGATGCCTTAACTCGATTGTTGGCGGCAGAAGAAGGCACCATCGCCCAACTTGCCGCAGAAATTCGTCGCAGAAACATCACGCATATGGCCATCGCCGCGCGCGGCACGTCGGACAATGCGGGACGGTACGCGCAATATCTGCTGGGCGCTATGAACGGCATGGTCGTCACGCTGACCACCCCCAGCCTCTTTTCCATTTATCGCCAGCCGCCGACATTTGGCAATGCGCTGGTGCTGGGTATCAGTCAAAGTGGCAAAAGCCCGGATATCGTTTCGGTGCTGGCAGAGGCGCAAAAACAAGGCGCGTTGACCACCGCCATCACTAATGAACCTGATTCGGATTTAGCACGGTACGCCGATTTCGTCATTAACTTGCATGCAGGGGAAGAACAATCGGTGGCGGCAACCAAAACCTACACCACCGAACTGACCGCTATCGCAATGCTGAGTACCGCGTTGGCAGAGCGCATCGAGATGCAATCGGCATTGGAAACGTTGCCAAAGTTGGCGGCGGAAACCCTATCGCTCAATGCGCATTTGCCGCAGATAACGGAACGCTATCGCTATATGCAACATTGCGTGGTTATCGGGCGCGGCTACAATTATGCCACCGCGTTTGAATTGGCGCTGAAACTGAAGGAATTGACCTACACTATTGTAGAGCCGTATTCCAGCGCCGATTTTTTACACGGTCCGTTGGCGGTTATTGACGCAGGGTTTCCGGTGCTGGTGGTATCGCCGATGGGGAAAGTTTTGCCAGAACTGCGCGACTTCATCGGCACGATAAAATCACGTGGGGGTGAAGTAATCGCCATCAGCAACGATGAGGGTACGCTGGCGCAAGCGCGTATGTCGTTAAAGATACCTGTCGTGCCAGAATGGATTTCGCCCATTGTTGCCGTCTTGCCCGGACAATTATTTGCGATGTATTTGGCGCACAGCCGAGATTATCCGCTGGACACGCCACGCGGGTTGCATAAAGTTACCGAAACGCATTGAATTTCTGCCTCTATATTTTGAAAATATGCGGTTGATTTTGCGCTCACCAGAAAATCAGTATAATAAATAGCGCATTATCATAATAAAAATAATAATTATGTGACCAATGGCATTCCGGATTGTATCTGTTTTGTAAATGTACCACTGGCAACCACCTTCTCACTGTCGGGCAGCCCGCCTGCGACCTTCCCTTATACTCTTGCCAAAAACAACCTTCCTCACACCGCGCAGTCTGCGATGCTTCGAAACACGTCCAGATTTTATGAGCTTGAAACAACTGGGCGATGGTTGTAATACGGCACTACCAAAATCTTGTCTAACCGACAACTTATGTATCGTATGATGCAACATCACATAGTTTGTGAGATATTGTTGCCAAAAAAGACTTCGCGTAGCAATTAAGCTAGCATTCCAATTTTCACAAACCCATAGGTGTAGTTTCATAATAGAAAGGAAATTTTTCCACTAATAGTTTATTAATGCCATTCCTGCTTTCACCGCAATCCATAGATCACGGTATGGATTGCAGAATGATGGCAACCTCAAACTGAGGTTAAGTAAGGTGAGTATATTTAAGGAGACACAAATGTCACCCGCTAGCAATAAACCGCAATCGCCGTTTCTCAGTATCAGTAGCTTTCCTGCCGAGGAGTCGGATATCGTGACAAAACAGGAAACACCTTCCGTTTGGTATGAAGTTGAAAGTCCCTTCCAATCTATTTATAGACTGGAAGAATCAGAAATCGTACTCAACCCGGAGGCAGACGAAGTCATTTCATTTCTGACCGAGTTATATGATCAGGAATTTGATGAAGCCATATTAGAGTTAGTGAACGAGGTTGGCAGTTTATATGAAACCCAGTTTGATAGCGAACTTGGCATGTCGGGTAAACAAACTTTTGAGGCTGAACGAATGCTAGAAGAGCATATCGCGCCTCTTTCCAGAGAAATGGAAGCGCTGCTTGAAGATTTGGTGGCAAACATCGCAACACGCGATGTCCACACGCTGGCTGAAGCAGAGATTGATATGTTTGTTGACCAGTATGTTCCGACGACCAACCTTTCTCCAAACTTTGAAAATTTCTTTGGAAGTTGGAAAAAAAAGCTCAAAAAACTGGCAAAAAAAGGACTTGGTTTAGTTAAAAATGGATTAAGAGCCGC
Organism: uncultured Anaerolineaceae bacterium; assembly: GCA_964480075.1. GTDB lineage: Bacteria > Chloroflexota > Anaerolineae > 4572-78 > 4572-78 > JANTHQ01. The sequence continues at coordinate 3,064 of CAYZQQ010000159.1, read as the reverse complement.
TGCCAAACTGGGGCTTGGTCCCATATTGAAAAAATTGAAACGTTTTATTAAACCGTTGCTTAAAGAAGTATTAAAAAAAGCTATTAGAAAGTTACCGAGTTACCTTCAGCCGGTCGCCAGGGGTTTAGCCAAACGCTATCTGGGGCGTTACCTGAGAGAGATTGAAACGGAGCAACTAATAGATGCGGGAGAGGATGCTATTGGGAATGTTACCGAAATTCAAGAACTGTTTGACCAAGAGGTTGCCCAGCTTTTGTTCGCCACCGATGAAGTGGAGCAAGATACCCTGTTGGCGGAGGTGACAGCTCAATCTCAGCTACCCATTGTCGAACCCTTGAGAGAATTGGAGTACGCTCGAGCCAAGTTTGTTCGTGAGGTTGGTCAGTTGGAGGAAGGTGAAGATTCAACTCAACTGTTGGAAAATTTTCTCCCGGCACTGCTACCGGTATTAAAGGTCGGGCTTAAACTTGCGGGACGCAAGAGAGTGGTAAACTTTTTGGCGAAATACTTGGCAAAGTTGATTAAACGATTTGTCGGACGCAAATATGCCCGACCTCTATCGCGAGCTGTGGTTGATCTTGGTCTTAAATATTTTGGTCTTGAGGCGACAGAAGACGAAGCGCTTTACGCAGCAGGTGAAGTGGTCGCATACACTGTCGAAGAAACGGTACGGAAGTTGGCGGCGCTTCCGGATTACGTTTTTGAAGACGAATCGCTCCTTGAGGGCGAAATTCTCAAAGCATTTGAAGCTTCTGCCGCAGCGTATCTCCCCCCCATACTGCCACAGGCAGTTTATGAGGAGAGACCCGATCTTCGAGAAGCAACGACTGTTGAGGGTTTTTGGATGGGGCTGCCCATACGGGGCAGGAAACGATATAGAAAATTCACGGGGAAATTGCCTGCTCTTAAACTGAACCCGCACACCACCGGTGCGATAAAAACGTGGCGCGGGCAACCACTGTCCACACATTTACGCACCCGACTTGGGTTGCCGGTGGGGCGACGCCTTGAAGCGCGTGTTCACCTTTATGAGACCATGCCCGGTACTTCTTTACATGAAATCAGCAAACTCGAAAGAAACGTTCCGGGGTTGGGAACGGGCGCAAAATCTGCATGGTCGCAGCTTCATCCTCTAACTCAAGAAGCAGCAGGGCTGCTCATTGGAGAACCGGGACTCGGTCGAGAGGTATCGGCGAAATACCGCAACGATCCGTCGTTGTCTCCGGCAGTTGGACAGCGTTTCTACTTTTTGGAGATTACCGGTGCGAATTCTCAACTGGCGGCACCCGGAGGTACTTCCATAGCCAGACGGCATGATGAAGTTAATGTTACTATAGACTTTCCTGCCAACACAATCCGGATTTTTATATTTATAAGCGAAGCAAAAGCGCAAGAAGTGGCCATACGGCTGCGTCAGCAAACCCCAATTGGCACAGTTATGACAATGCTAAAATCGGTGTATGAAGCCAATATAAAAGCGGCTTTGTCCGGAAAAATGTATCGACGGGTACGAGTGGCACACAGTGCGATTGCGCCGGAAAAATCTGATGGACAAGCGCTTATGTGGCTGCCGCAGGTGATAATCGAGAAATTGGAAGAGAAATTATTGGAATGGCTGGGACGGGGGCTAAGCGAGCGCGTTCAACAAATGGCTCGGGGTTTTGTTGCCGCGACAGAAGCAGATGCAGATGGGGTGACCATTGCCGTGGCAATTGACAATCCGTCGGGGCTTCCAAAAATTCGCAGAGTGCTGGCAGGGGAACCGGTTGTGTTACGAAGCAAATGGTTTTCTGAAGATAACCCTGATGCAAAGATACAAATCGCACCGGGATATCAGCGTGAGAAGTAAGCCTCTCGATATCAGACGTCAGCAAGTTGTGCGGCAGGTTGAGCACTGGAGTTTGGCTGCGAAACGCCTGGAATCCTTTGAAAATCTGGCATCGCCGGTAGCGTGGGACGGGTTGGAACATTACCTCGGTGTAGCAATTCGCCGGAGTTTACAAGGGGCGGTTGTTCGGTTACAGAAACACGCTACGCTGCTGCACACAATGTTGAAGAAGGCTCAAACCATTGAGGAACTGGAGCGAGTCCGACAACAGGTCATTCAATTTAGAAAAAACTATTTACGTACCGAAACAACGCTTGATTTTTATGCCGACTCTATTAATACCCGAACAAATCCCGACATCACTGCGCTTCTCCGTTCGTGTGATGTATTAGCCCGTCGCAGTATGGCAGAATTGCTTGACCAGATTGGAAAACCAACGCCTCCCGTCTTGACTTATATCGATAAAGGCTTGGGCGCATCGATTCTGAAAGCGGGTCTCCGATTATGGGATGGTGGCACCGAAAACCCGGCGGCTGTCATTAAAATTGTCCGGCATAACCTGTACCGTCCCACTTCTTTAATTCACGAAGCAGGGCATCAGGTAGCCCATATTGCCAACTGGAATGAAGAGTTAGCGCTTGCACTGGAAAAAGAGTTGTCCGGCGCATCTCAAGAGGTAGCCAATATCTGGGCTAGCTGGTCTTCCGAGATTGCCGCCGATGCATTCGCCTTTGTCCATACAGGATATGCGGCTGTAGTGGGGTTACACGATGTTTTGGCGGGAGACGATGCTTTTGTTTTTAATTACAGAGACTCTGACCCCCATCCAATCAGCTATATCCGGGTGCTGCTTGGCATCGAGATGTGCAAACAGTTCTTTGGCGCAGGCACATGGGATGAGCTGGCTTGGGCGTGGTCTCAGAATTATCCGTTGGAAAATGCAGACCCTGCGGTGGGTGAGTTGCTGGCACAATCTTTGCCGTTACTTCCGCGTGTAGTGGATGTCTTATTGCGCAAACCGATGCGCGCCTTCAATGCGCGTCCCTTAACGGCGTGGATAAATCCGGAGCGCGTAAGCCCTGAAGCTCTGATGAACCTTGAACAAACGGCGGGGGCGGCTCTTTATACCTCCTCTCACTGGGTGTGGGGTGAGCCGATGCGGTTGCTGGCTCTAACCGGTTATCAAGCCGCAACTATGTCTCATCAAGTAGCTGGCGTATTGAAAAAACAGGAAAT
>CAYZQQ010000158.1:0-7214 GCA_964480075.1 uncultured Anaerolineaceae bacterium | reverse complement strand
TCACATATTGTCCTTCTCTGCCGGCAAATGGGCTATCGTTCACACTGAACGTTATGCGCACAGTGGGTTCTTCTACTTTGATGGGCGGCAGCGGGCGAGGGTCGGCAACGTCGGCAATGGTATCACCAATACCGATATTGGGAACACCCGACAGCGCGATGATATTGCCGGCATGCACTTCGTCGCGTTCTTCTCGTTTTAAATCACGGAAGATGAATACCTGCCCGATTTTTGCCGGGATAGGGTCGCCATCGGCGGGAATGTGTATTACCGGTTGCCCTGTTTTGAACGCGCCGCTAATAAGCCGTCCGATGGCAATTTTACCCACATAGGTGCTGTATTGCTGATTGGTGATGAGCATTCTTGGCGGCGCATCCATATCTACCACCGGCGCGGGGATGTGTTTCACAATGGTATCGAGCAACGGAAACAGGTTCGGTTCCATTGCGTCGGGACTGTACCCCGATGCGCCCTCCAGTGCCCGCGTGTAAATAACGGGGAAATCTGCCTGCTCATCGGTTGCGCCCAATTCGATGAACAAATCGAAGGTAGCATTCACGGCATAATCAAGGCGGGCGGCGGGGCGGTCGATTTTATTAACCACCACAATGGCTTTATGCCCTTTTTCCAGCGCCTGCCGCAGCACAAATCGGGTTTGCGGCATCGGTCCTTCCACAGCGTCCACCAATAGCAGCACGCCGTCAACCATATTCATCACCCGTTCCACCTCGCCGCCAAAATCAGCGTGTCCGGGGGTGTCCACCAAATTAATAACAGTATCTTTATAGCGCACGCCGGTATTTTTCGACAAAATGGTAATGCCGCGCTCGCGTTCCAAATCGTTTGAATCTAAAATCCGTTCGGAGACCTGCTGGTTTTTCCGAAAGACGTTGGTTTGTTTCAAAATGCCATCCACCAATGTGGTTTTGCCGTGGTCCACATGGGCAATAATGGCGATATTACGAATATCATTTCTGGGTTGTTTCATACCTGCCTCACTTCGTCAAAAAAACAGCCCGTCAAAAATGGACGGGCATCAATACCTTATAATTGTACTCTGAAAGACCCGTTCGGGCAAGATGGATGGAAGAATGTGGTGCGGGAGACCGCTCGCGGGGTGCGGTGGGGTTGGCAATGGGGAATGAACAGTGAATCACACCGGGTCGGCTCAGATGAGTTGCCCCGGTGTGATTCTCCCTATATTTCCAATACCGCGCCTTTGTCAGCGCTGGTAGCGAGTTTGGCATACCGCCGCAGCCAGCCGGTCAGATGGCGCTCCGGCGGTCCTTGCCACGCCGATTTTCGCCGCGCAAGTTCATCTTCATCCACCAAAAGCTCAATTGTGCCGTCGGGAATGTCAATTTCGATTATATCGCCGTCCTGCACAAAGGCGATGGTTCCCCCTTCCGCCGCTTCGGGGCTGACGTGTCCGATGCACGCCCCGCGCGTGCCGCCGCTGAACCGCCCGTCGGTGATGAGCGCCACGCTGTCGCCCAAACCCATCCCCATAATGTTGCTGGTCGGCGCGAGCATTTCTTGCATGCCGGGACCGCCTTTTGGTCCTTCATAGCGAATGACCACCACGTCGCCCGCTTTTACATCGCCGGAGAGAATGCCCGCGTTGGCTTCATCGTGGCTGTCGTACACTTTGGCGGGTCCGCGATGACGCAGCATCTGCGGCAGCACGCCCGCCGCTTTCACCACCGAGCCGTGCGGCGCGAGATTGCCGAACAGAATGCTCAATCCCCCGGTTTGGCTATACGCATTTTCCAGCGGGCGGATGACCGCCGCGTCCTGCGTGGCATGTCCCGCAATATTTTCGCCCAGCGTTTTGCCGGTCACGGTAATTTGGTCAAGATGAAGGATGTCCGGCTTTTGGCTCAATTCGTGCAAAATGGCGCTGATGCCGCCCGCGCGGTCCACATCTTCCAAATGGTATTCAGACGACGGGCTGACTTTGCACAAATTCGGAACGCGCTGCGACAGGGCATTCAGCCGTTGCAGGGGATATTCCACCCCCGATTCCTGCGCGATGGCGAGCGTGTGCAGCACGGTGTTGGTGCTGCCGCCCATCGCCATATCGAGCATGAGCGCGTTGTCAATGGCATTTTCGTTGACAATATCCAACGGTTTGATGTCTTTTTCAATCAACGTTATGATTTGGCGACCGGCGGCTTTTGCCAAGTCTTCACGGCGGGGATCTACCGCCAAAATGGTGCCGTTGCCGGGCAACGCCAGCCCCAACGCTTCGCAGAGACAGTTCATGCTGTTGGCGGTGAACATCCCGGAGCACGAGCCGCAGGTGGGGCAGCCGAATTTTTCCAGCGCCAGCAGGCGGTCATCGTCGATGGTGCCGCGCTGATATTCTCCCACGCCCTCAAACACGCTGATGAGGTCCACGGTTTCGCCGGTTTCCATTTTTCCCGCCGCCATCGGTCCGCCGCTGATGAAAATCGTCGGCACATTCAGCCGCATGGATGCCATAATCATCCCCGGCACAATTTTATCGCAATTGGGAATACAAATCAGCCCGTCGAATTGGTGCGCCGCCACCACTGTTTCCACCGAATCGGCAATCAGTTCGCGGCTGGGCAGCGAATATTTCATGCCGAAATGCCCCATCGCAATGCCGTCATCCACCCCGATGGTGTGGAACATGAACGGCACACCGCCCGCGTCGCGCACGGCTTGGCGCACCACTTCGCCAAATTCGTTCAAATGAACGTGACCGGGGATCACGTCAATGTAGCTGTTGGCGATGGCGATGAACGGTTTGTTCCAATCGTCCTCGCTTTGAATGACCCCCGTTGCACGCAAAAGACTACGGTGCGGAGCGCGTTCAAATCCTTTTTTGATAATATCACTGCGCATGATTGCTTCTCCTTTTTTTAAAAATGGTCGTTATTCGGGTGGAAGACCCAACCTTAAATTTCTGTAACGATTGCACAACTTGATTGTTATATTAATTGAAAACCCGGTGATTTTTTGGCTCAACGGGAATTCAGGGGGTCAACGAAGTTGCGGTAATTCTGCCTTGAACTAAAGTTCAGGCTGATAGCTCAAGCCGACTTGAAGTCGGCTTCTGTTTTTAGCCCTGAAATTTATTTCGGGGCAACCCCACGAATTCCTTAAGACCCAATTCTTTTACGTAATCTTTATGCACAAAGTACATTTTTTCTGATATAATGGAGTTAAATTAATCGTTTTAAACGCAAGGAGTTTCCCATGCAAATGCCCACCTTTTTCCCCGGTTCCCGGTTGTCTTTCCCGCCCCTGTATCGCTGGAATAAATCGTTGCGCCGCGCAATTTGGACGACGGCGGTGGTAGTAGTTTCGACTATTTATTTGCTGCTTGCCATTGGTGTGGTGGGCGGACTTGCATTGGTGCTCGGCGCGTTGGTCAAATAGTTACCTTCAAAATTGTAACCGAATGGGACGCAGATAATACAGGTTCTTTCGGATTTTCACGGATTCATTAATTTTATCCGTGAAAATCTGTTTTATCCGTACAATCTGTGTTCTATTTTTTTATGCGTTCAAAATCCCCTGTGCGATAAAATCGCCAACTTCTGCCGTGCCGAGCGCCTGCTCGCCATTATATGCCAAATCAGGCGTACGATAGCCTTCCGCCAAAAAGGTGTCCACCGTCTGCTCAATGAGCGCGGCTTCTTCCGGCAGGTGCAAACTGGTGCGCAACAGCATCGCCGTGCTGAGGATGGTCGCCAGCGGGTTGGCAATCCCCTGCCCCGCAATATCCGGTGCGGACCCGTGAATCGGCTCGTACAGCCCTTTTGCGCCTGCCGCCAGCGATGCCGACGGCAGCATGCCCATCGACCCCGCCAGCATGCTCGCTTCGTCGCTCAGAATATCCCCAAACAAATTTTCAGTGACAATCACATCAAAATCAGCAGGGCGGCGGATAAGGTACATCGCACAGGCATCGACCAGCAAATCTTCATAGTCCACATCGGGATAATTCTCCCGCACTTCATGGGCAACTTCGCGCCACAACCGGCTGGAAGCCAGTACATTGGCTTTATCCACACTGGTGACTTTTTTGCGCCGCCCGCGCGCCAGTTCAAACCCGACGCGCACCAGCCGCTCAATTTCGCCCTCTGAATAGCGCAGGGTGTCCACCGCTTCGCGCCCCTTGCCGTTCTGCGAACGTCCCTGCGGCTTGCCGAAATACAGCCCGCCGGTCAGCTCGCGGACAATCACCATATCCACCGCGCCGATGACTTCCGGCTTTAGAGTAGATGCGGTTGCCAGCGCGGGATAAATTTTCACGGGGCGCACATTGGCGAACAGCCCCAGTTCCTGTCGAATTTTGAGCAGACCCTGTTCCGGACGGACAGTGGCGGTCGGGTCATCCCATTTCGGTCCGCCCACCGCGCCCAGCAGCACCGCGTCGGCGGCTTTTGCAGTGGATATGGATTCGGCGGGCAGAGCCGTGCCGGTTTCATCAATGGCTATCCCGCCGATGAGTGCAGTTTCAAAATTAAATTGATGATTGAAACGTTCGGCGATGGCGTCAAGAACTTTTACGCCCTCAGCCACCACTTCGGGACCGATGCCATCGCCGGGCAAGAGTGTGATTTTTGCGTGCATAGGTTTCCTTTCTGTTTTCCGTTTGAAGCAATGTTTCCATCACAAATGGCACAAATTAACGAATTCCACGATTAATTATTCTTTGCTGTCTATTAGAAATTTATTCGTCCGTTCGTGATATTCGTGATTTTGCGTTACCTTTTTTCAAACAGAGGCAGTATCTTTTGTTACTTCCCATTCGCAGGAACAGTTTTGAGTTGGTGTGCCAGCGCATATTCCATGCTGTCTGAAATGGCGCGCCAACTGGCGTCAATAATGTTCGGGTGTGCGCCGACGGTTGTCCAGTGGTGCGCCCCATCGCTAAAATCAATCAGCACCCGCGTGGTCGCCGCTGTGCCTTTGTCGCTATCCAAAATGCGGACTTTATAGTCGGTTAAATGAACTCTTTGCAACGTAGGATACACCCCATACAGGGCTTTGCGCAAAGCTTTGTTTAACGCATTGACCGGACCATTCCCTTCGGCGGCAGTATGTTTCACGTCGCCATTGCCAATGCGGACTTTCACGGTGGCTTCTGATAGCAAGCCGCGTTTGTCGCGGTTTTCCACCGTGACCATATAGTCAATCAATTCAAACGGCGACCGGTATTCCGGGTCGGTGCGCATGAGCATCATATCCACCGATGCATCGGCGGTTTCAAAGGCAAAGCCTTCATATTCAAGTTGTTTGATTTGCCGGAGCACCGCTTTGGCTTCAGTTTTACCAACGTTGATGCCGCGTTTTTGGGCTTGAAAGAGCAGATTCCCTTTACCCGAAAGTTCAGAGACCACTGCCCGTTTTTTGTTGCCCACCAATTTGGGGTCAATATGCTGATAGCTCTCCTCCGCCTTCAAAACCGCCGCGACATGGATACCGCCCTTGTGGGCAAAGGCGCTCCGTCCGACAAACGGTTGATGGTCGTCGTGCGGCAAATTTGCCAATTCTGCCACAAAGTGGGAAACCGTGGTGAGGCTTTTCAACTGGTCGAGGGACACCACATCGCGCCTCATTTTTAGCTGCAAATCGGGGATGATGGAAATGAGGTTGGCATTCGCCACCCGCTCGCCATATCCGTTGATGGTTCCCTGCACTTGCACACACCCGGTTTCAATCGCCATCAGCGAATTTGCCACGGCGCAGCCGCTATCGTCGTGGGCGTGAATGCCAAGCGGCGTATCCACCCGCGCCTGCACCGCCTGCACAATCTCGCGGATTTCCCACGGCATACTGCCACCGTTGGTATCACACAGACAAATATTGTCCGCACCGGCTTCAGCCGCCACCTGAATGGTCACCAGAGCATAGTCCGGATTGGCTTTGAAGCCATCAAAAAAGTGTTCGGCATCGTAAATCACTTCTTTGCCGCGTTCTTTAAAATACGCTACGCTTTCCTGAATCATCGCCAGGTTTTCTTCGGGGTCGGCTTCCAGTACTTTTTCCACGTGCAAATCCCACGTTTTGCCCACCAGCGTCACTACTGGCGTTTCGGCTTCTACCAACGCCTGAATGTTGGCGTCAGCATCGCAGGTGGTGTTTTTGTAGCGGGTACTGCCAAACGCGGTGATTTTAGCGTGTTGCAAATTCAGCGATTTTGCCCGTTCGAAAAATTCCGCATCTTTGGGGTTTGAGCCGGGCCAGCCGCCTTCAATATAGTGGACACCCATTTCATCCAGCTTGCGGGCAATCTTCAACTTGTCATCGCTGGAATAAGAAATACCTTCGCGCTGGGTTCCGTCGCGCAGGGTAGTATCGTAAAGCAGAATTTTTTTAGCCATAGTTACCTCAATTCAAAATTAAAAATGTAAAGTGCAAAATGCGCCTATAACCCAAATTTTTCATTTTGCACTCTACATTATCGCGTTTTCACCCGTTGCGGGTGGGATTGCTCGTATTTTTCAATCGCCGAAAGATGTTCGCGCAGGTAGCCGAGTTGGTCAATGCCGTTGACCAAACAATGTTTGCTGAAAGCATCAATGGGGAAATTGACCGTGCGTCCGTCGGGCAGGGTGAGGGTCTGATGGGGCAAATCAATGGTGATGCGGGTTTGGGGGTCTTCTTCCGCCAGCGATTGCAGTTGGCGGTGGGTGTCCGCATCAACAATAATGGGGAGCAGCCCGTTTTTTAGCGAATTGTTGCGGAAAATATCGGCGAAGCTGGTGCTGATGAGCGCCCGAAAGCCGAATGCCATCAACGCCCACGGGGCGTGCTCGCGGCTGGAGCCGCAGCCGAAGTTGTCGCCCGCCACCAAAATTTGCGCGCCCGCCGATTGCGATTGATTCAGCACAAAGTCGGGGTTGGGCGAACCGTCGGGCAGGTAGCGCCGGTTAAAAAAAACGTTCTGCCCCAGCCCGTTTTTGTCGGTCACTTTCAAAAACTGCGCCGGAATAATTTGGTCGGTGTCGATATTTTCGGTGGGGATGGATACAATTTTGCTGGTAAATGTCGTGAATGGATTCATAGGTTTTCCGTTCCCGGTCTTTCAGTCCACAGATGGACACAGATTTTCACAGATATGATTTTGCCTGATTTAATCCGGGTACCTCTGTGTGAAGCTGCGGACAGTGAATTTTTCGTATCATCTCAATAATTTGGGGTAGGGGCAGAGCAATGCTCTGCCCTACCGGGCG
>CAYZQQ010000157.1:0-7233 GCA_964480075.1 uncultured Anaerolineaceae bacterium | reverse complement strand
GCTTGCGCCATTCAATCCGCCGTGTGACCAGAAATGCGCCAATCGCCGCGAAAATGACCGCCATGCTGAACCGAATCGCGGCGGAGAATGGCGCGGTGTGGGTGTTTGACGCCGACCCCGCCACGACCACCCCGGCGGAAACGGCGCTGGCGGTGTGGCTCGGCGGGCGTGCGCCTGCCCATCAAGCCGACATTGATGGCGGACGGCTGTATCTCTACATTTTGAAATAGCGAGTAGCGAATTACGAGTGACAAATTTTTGCCATTCGCAATTCACAATTCGCAATTCGCAATTATGAAAAAACTGCTTTTTCTCTTCCTTTTTTCAATATACCTGCTGGCATATTCTCCCGCGTTTCATTCCAGCGACGGGCAGGCGATGTTTGCCACGGCGGAGAGTTTGGCACGCCACGGCAGATGGGATATCGAGCAGATTCGCTGGATGGGGCTGCAACAGGGCACCTTCGGGCTGGATGGACTGCTGTATTCGCGCAAGGGGCTGGGGCAACCGCTGCTGGCGCTCCTGCTGACGGCGCTGGGGCTGGCAGTCCCCTTTTTCGGCGTTGCCACGGCGACACTGCTGTTTGGCAGTCTGCTCACCGCGCTGACCGCCGTGCTGTTGGCGGCATATCTGCAAGCGCTGGGTTTCCGCGACCGCACCGCGCTGCCGGCGGGGCTGATATTCGGCACGGGGACGATGGCGCTGCCGTATGCCAAAACCTTTTTCAGCGACCCGCTGGCGGGCACACTATTGCTGGCGACAGCCTTTTCGCTGCTGAAATTGCGGCAAACGGGGCGCAAGCGGTTCGCGTTGCTAGCGGGGCTAACGCTCGGCTGGGCAGTCGCTACCCGTTACGCCGAAGCGGTGTTTTTGGTAGTATTCGGGCTGGAGTTTGTCGCAAGTCTAACGCCTAAAGTCCAACGTCCAAAGTCACGTTTCACGCATCACGTTTCACGCATCACGCATCATTTTTCATTATTCGCTCTCCCGATTGCCGTCATCGGTTTTTCGCTGTTGGGGTTCAACATTGCCCGCTATGGCGACCCGCTCAATACCGGCTATCTGCCGCAAGAAACCTTTTCTGCCATTTGGTGGCAGGGTATCGCCGGGCAGTTGGTCAGTCCCGGACGGGGGTTGCTGTGGTATAACCCCATCCTGCTGATGAGCTTTTTTGGGGTGCGCTATTTCTGGCGGAACCGCCGCACCGAGTTGTGGGGCATCGCCGCCGTCATTTTGATTCACCTTTTGCTGTATGGAAAATGGTTTATGTGGCACGGCGGCTTTGCGTGGGGGGCACGGTTTATGGTTCCCACCCTGCCTTTCTGGGTAATTTTGATGGCCCCCGTTCTGGAGAAACTCTCGCGGCGCACGGTGTGGGCGGTAGGTGTACTTTGGGCAGTAAGTTTGATTCCACAATTGCTGGGCGCGGCGGTGGATTTCGACCTCTGGCAGAACCGTTTGCTGGAAACCGGATTACCGCTGTTCGACCCGCAAACATTTTTCGACCCGCAATTTTCGCCGTTGCTGAAAACGTGGCAGTTCATTTCCGTGCCGAATCTGGATGTGGCGTGGGTGGTGAACGGCGCGATTCACTGGGGATTGCTGGCGGTACTGCTGGCGAATTTTGCTGTGGCAGCGGTGGCGCTGGCGCGAAAAACCCCCGCCCTGCGCAACACTTCGGCGGGGATGGCGGCGGTGGCGGCGATATTTCTGCTCTTTTCCGCGCACCGCGCCCAACCCGCCGACCTCCGCGCGGCATTCGCAGAAATAAACGTGTTGGACGCGCCCATCATCACCCAAAATCCGAAAATCGCCACGACGGTAGCAGAGTTGGACAAAGGGCGCGCACCGGTGCTGGGGCTGGGCAATCTTGAACCGGACGCAATTTTGCGGGCGATGGATGGCGCGACGGCGGTCTGGTGGCTGCCGCCCTTCCAAAATGACACGGAAGGCTATCTGCTGGACAATTTCGGCGTGGCGCACGCGGACACTTTCGGCGAGCGGCGGGTGCTGCTGTTTGCCCGTCCCGATGGCGACCCGCAACCGGTGAACGCAGTTTTTGGCGGGGCAATCGTGCTGGAATCGGCGCAAATCTCGGCGGAACTGCACGAAAATTCCCCGCTGGCGGTGACACTGGCATGGCGGGCGGAAAACGCAATTCCGCAAAATTATCGGGTCTTTATCCACCTGATAAATGCGGCGGGGGAAACCGTGGCGCAGTCTGACGGCGTGCCTGTGCATTGGACGCGCCCGACATCGGGCTGGCAGGCGGGGGAAACGCTCATCGACCGGCACGCGCTGTGGATGGGCGCACTGCCGCCGGACGACTATTCGCTGGTGGTGGGGCTGTATCTGCCGGAAACAGGGGAACGCCTGCGGACTGACGCGGGCGCGGATGCGGTGGAGATTGGTGATTGGTGATTGGCGGGCTTCACTGAAAAGAATCCAATTTTTACCACAGAGACACGGAGACGCCGAGTTTTTGATATTTTTATGAGAAAACCGAATTTATCCTAAAAACTGCCGGATAACCTCATATGTTATCTCTCAAACCCGATTTTTCTCTGCGGCTCTGTTCCTCATGTGGTTTATTTTTCCCCTCTATTTCAGGGGAATCAGGCGTGGAACGTGATTTTGAAACTTTAGGCACAAAACGGAGGCTTTTATGACAACCAACCAAACCGCGCTCATCACAGGCGCATCGGGCGGGATTGGGCTGGAGTTTGCCCGCATTTTCGCCCGCGACGGATACAATGTGGTGCTGGTAGCCCGCAGCGCCGACAAACTCACCGCGCTGGCAGAATCGCTGGCGACGGAATTTGGCGTTTCTGCGCTGGCACATCACGCTGATTTGACCGACCCTGCTGCGCCGGACACGCTGTTCGCCGCCATGCAGGAAAAAGGGATTGTGGTGGATGTGCTGGTCAACAATGCCGGGTTCGCCACCTTCGGTTTTTTCACCGAAACAGATTTGCAGCGCGAATTGAACGAAATCCAATTGAATATCACCGCGCTGACCCATTTGAGTAAACTTTTCGGGCGGGAAATGGCGGCGCGGCGGCGTGGCGGTATTCTGAATGTGGCTTCCACGGCGGCATTCGAACCCGGCCCGCTGATGGCGGTGTACTACGCCAGCAAAGCATACGTGCTCTCTTTCTCGGAAGCGCTGGCAAACGAGCTGGCGGATTTCGGTGTGACGGTATCGGTACTCTGCCCCGGTGCAACCGTGACCGACTTTTTCGACCGCGCGGATATGGGCAAATCGGGGCTGGTGAAAAATATGCGGATGATGTCCGCCAAAGATGTCGCGGAGATTGGGTATCGCGGGTTTGGGCGCGGAAAAACGGTGATCATTCCCGGTTTGATGAATCGGGTAATGGCATTTTCCACCAAACTCGCGCCGCGGTCGCTGGCAGCAAAAATCGCGCGCAACCTGCAAAAGCCTGAAAATTAACAGCGCACATCGGTTTTTTGACAATCTGACCATGTTCCCATAAAATACGCCCCTGTCTGGGGCATCATCCTGCGACAATTCTATAGGTGAAATCTACGAAAGTTATCACAACCAAACACTTTAAATGGAGGATATTTTTTATGCAGAAAGTATCGGTGCGTTCATTTTTGCTTGCCCTAATAATGTTACTGCTGGCAGCGCCGGCAGCGTTCGCCGCGGGAGATGTAGTCCGTGAGCCATTGCCGTGGCTATGGTGGATAGCGCCCATCGCTTCGCTCACCGCACTCACTTGGGCATTCCTATTCTATCGCTCAGTAATGACAGAAACAGAAGGCACACCTCGTATGGCAGAAATTGCCCAGTCGGTGCGTGAAGGCGCGATGGCATATCTTAAACGCCAGTACCGGGTGGTGGCGATTATTTTCGCCGTATTGTTTGTTATATTTCTGGTGATGTCCTTCTTTGGCGTGCAAAACTCGGTGGTGCCTTACGCCTTTTTGACCGGCGGATTTTTCTCCGGTTTGTGTGGGTTCATCGGCATGAAAACCGCCACCAACGCTTCGGCACGCACCACCAACGCCGCCCGTCGCAGTTTGAACGACGGTTTGCGGGTGGCATTTCGGGCGGGTGCGGTGATGGGGCTGGTGGTGGTCGGCTTTGCATTGCTTGACGTGAGTCTCTGGTTTCTCATTTTGTATTACCTTTTCCCCGTCTCATTCTTTGGCGCGGCTGACCCGTTGCCACAAATTACAGTCATCATGTTGAGTTTTGGCATGGGTGCATCCACCCAAGCGCTGTTTGCGCGTGTGGGCGGCGGTATTTATACCAAAGCGGCAGATGTGGGGGCAGATTTAGTTGGTAAAGTTGAAGCCGGTATCCCCGAAGACGATCCCCGCAATCCCGCCACTATCGCGGATAATGTGGGCGACAACGTGGGAGATGTTGCCGGGATGGGCGCAGACCTGTACGAAAGTTATGCCGGTTCAATTTTGGCAACCGCCGCATTGGGTGTTTCTGCGGTCGCCACCGAAATTACGCTCAACGGCGATACATTCTTGCCCGCCGGTGTCAGTGCCATTTCGATGGAACTGCGCTATCTGGCAGCGCCGCTGGTACTCGCCGCCGCGGGCGTGTTCCTTTCCATTTTGGGAATATACATCGTGCGCACCAAAGAAGGCGCCACCATGGGCGATTTGATGGCATCCATCAATAATAGCATCACCTACACCTCCATCGGTATCGCGGCGGTTGCACTGGGGCTGGTGTATCTGCTGGGGCTGGCAAATCCGCTGATGTTCTGGTTCGCCATTCTTGCCGGGCTGGCGGTGGGCGTGGTCATCGGGCGCGCCACTGAATATTACACCTCTCATTCATTCAGACCCACCCAAGAAATTGCAGAGCAGGGAGAAACCGGACCCGCAACCGTCATCATCAGCGGCTTGGCAGTGGGGATGGAATCCACCGGCATTCCGGTGTTGATGGTCATCATCGGGATTGTGGTCAGTTTTTACCTGCCCGGCGGCGCGCACAACACGCTGATGGGTTTGTACGGCGTAGGGCTGGCGGCGGTTAGTATGCTCTCCACTCTGGGGCTGACATTGGCAACCGATGCCTATGGTCCCATCGCCGACAACGCCGGCGGTAACGCCGAAATGGCAGCCCTGCCCGAAGAAGTTCGCAAACGCACCGACCAACTTGATGCCGTGGGGAACACCACCGCCGCCACCGGCAAAGGGTTCGCCATTGGGTCGGCGGCGCTCACCTCACTGGCACTGCTGGCAGCATACCTTGAAGAAATTCGTTTCGGGTTGGGACATCTGGCGGGCAAAAGCGAAGTCTTCATCGCCAGCTATGGACATTCGGTGGCAGTTGCCAAAATGACGCTAACAGACTTTTCGGCATATTACAATATCACGCTGCTGAATCCCGCCGTACTCATCGGACTGTTCACCGGCGCAGCCACCGTGTTCTTCTTCTCGGCGATGACGATGAAAGCCGTGGGGCGCGCTGCCGGCGATATGGTGCAAGAAGTTCGCCGTCAATTCCGCGAAATTCCCGGTATTCTGGAAGGAACCAGTAAACCCGATTATGCCCGCTGTGTGGAAATTAGCACCCGTGGCGCCCAAAAAGAAATGGTGGCGCCCTCTATTTTAGCAATTGCCGTGCCGGTCGTTGTCGGATTACTCTTTGGCGTTGCCGGGGTGATGGGTTTGCTGGCAGGTGGATTGGCAACCGGTTTCTCGATGGCAGTGATGATGGCAAATTCCGGTGGCGCGTGGGATAACGCCAAAAAGCACGTGGAAGAAGGCGCGCACGGCGGCAAAGGGTCAGAGGTTCACAAAGCAACCATTGTGGGCGATACCGTCGGCGACCCGTTTAAAGATACCACCGGACCCTCACTGAATATTCTTATTAAACTGATGTCCATGGTTTCAGTGGTATTTGCCGGACTTATCGCGCAGGTAGGCGCCGCCGGTCTGCTGGGCACGTGGCTTGGTCTATAAACCAACCACAATCGTTCAATAAAAAAAGCCGACTCGTGTGAGTCGGCTTTTTTTATTGAACATTAATCCCGGCAAATCAGGGGTTTACATAGGTAAAATTCTCTGTTATACTTGAATTAAGAACCACCTTGAGGGGGGAATATGACTTTCAGAAAAACTACACTTATCGTCTCAAGCCTTGCCATTGCCGTTATCCTCATTTCTACCGCATTATTATCAGCATTTGCATGGTCAGAAGAAACGAACCTCGAATATTTCGACCCGCTCGATTATCGCCCGCTGGCAGAGCGAGTCTACACCTCCCCGGAAGTCAGTTCCGTCCATTTTGATATGGTTGGCGCCTTGGCAATTGCCGCCGGCTTCTCCATCACCGATGCAGCAACATTGCAAACCTATTCTCAATTGATGGACTCCGGTCAACTTCCCGCCAATAATCCGGTGTTCGCCCTAAACGCAAATCCGGCAAACTACCCCTCGCCACCGCCCATCACCAGCGTGGTGACCAACACGATGTGCCTCACCCCCTCGCAAACCGGACCCACCGTCACCATGGGCACCGCCAACGATATGATGACCTGTCCCGGCTGCTTTTCCGACCGATTTGGACCCTACGGCGTTTTCTTCCATATGCCCCACGATACCCCCGATGAATTGGGCGCCATTCGAAATTGGGCGCTGGGAAACACCAACGTGTTGACCGGCAAAGTTACGTTTGGCTACAGCTCCACCGCTCAATTTGAGTGGATGGGCATCGCCAACATTTACAAATCCACCCCGTGTTTCACGCAGGAATATCATATCGTTGACACCGGCGATGTCCAAGCCGGCAGTTTGGAAGCCTTTGGGCTGTATCTGCATTCATTCGGCGACAATTGGTCGCACGGAGATTGTTTGAAAGCGGCTGATGCCGCCGGATATTATTTCGCGGCGCACGTTTCGGTCGCCGGACTCGGCGACCCGCTGTGGGATTGCCGCTGGACACATCACAAATATGAATTCGGCGACCCGGCGGTGTACCCCATTTTCGGGGTGGACAGCCCACGCACGTTGAGCGCCACCTATGCGCTCTATAATGAAATATACAATTACGCCCTCGCCAGCGACCGCATCATCTATCGCCCCATCACCATCACCGCCGAAAATAATTACATCTCCGCCGCCATAAAAACGTTTGTCTATACCGCCACCGCGCTGAACGACGGTCCCCAAAAGCGGCGCATCGTCGCTGATGATTTGCGAAATTGGGCGTTGCAAACGCGTGCAACCACACCAAAC
>CAYZQQ010000156.1:0-7263 GCA_964480075.1 uncultured Anaerolineaceae bacterium | reverse complement strand
ATGATGAAGTAATTGATGCCTCATACCGCGTGTTGGACGACGACTAATTTTACGGAGCGCAGAACAATAGACAATCGAACCTGCGGGCTCACATTTTGGCGCGTTGGTCAACCCCGATTGCTATTGGCGCCGGATGTGGTGTCTGTGAGTTGTGTTTGGATAACATTACTGCGAAAGGTGACCCAAAATTTATGCTAAACGCGCAACAAATGTCTCTCTCCGACGCGGCGGCGGTGGTGGAAATATCGCCGACTGTGTTACGGCGATGGTTGGATGAATTCTCGGATTTTATTTCGACGGATGCAGTATCTCCTGCTGACGGCGCTGACCTCCGGTTTTCTGAAGCGGATATTTCCCTGCTAAAAAAGGCGAAAGCTCAAATGGATGAAGGACTTTCATTTGAGCAAGTGCGCCGGCAATTTAAAAGCGACCCGCCCACGGAGGATGAACCCGAATCGCCCCCAAAACAACTTGTTTCGGCGCAGGAAGAAACCGCTATGGCGGCGATGTCTTATTTTTCGGAAATTGTTGACGAACTGAACAAAGGGCAGTTAAGTGTGCTGAACAGCCAAGCCGCCAATCGAGAATTGATGGGGGTGCTGATTCAGGATAACTTTAATCTGAAAGAAGAAAATAAACGGCTGAGAGAACGAATGCTGGATGTGGAGCGGCATGTCAGCCAATTGCGCCGCGAAGAAATTTCTCGACGAGAATCTCTGCGGCAGGAAATTGAGGCAAAACTCAGTGAAATTCGAATGCAGGTGATGCGCAATCCGGTGACCGTGTTGCAGGAACGCACCGGATGTTTGGGATGGCTGGTGGGCAGCAAAAGTGATGTAAAAACCATCCCCACCGACCAACCGTCGCACCCTATGCCTCCGCGCCCCCCACGTCCGCCCGGACCCCCCGAATAAAATTGAAATGCCGTTTTTTAAGAGTGGTTTTTTTGTTGCAGTACCTTTAACGTTTTGATGATAATCGGGGCGTAGGTGGAAAACTGCCATTCACCCAGAATGTTGCGCGCTTGCAAATCCGATTCGCTGGTGGGATTTGTCCGGGCAATTGCTTTTAGCAGGCCGTTGGGCAAAATAACGTCTGGTTCCACGCCTCGTTTAGCCGCGAATGCATTGCGCCATGCGCGCAAGTGCTCGTATCGTGCCAACACCGAATTGCTCAACCCATTCCGTAAATCTCGGCGGCGACGCATGGCAGCCGGGTGTTTATGGCTCAATAGCGTTAGCAATGCTCTCCCGTGTGTTTTTAGCACATTGTGGTGCATTCCGCGCACTTTTTTTAACGCAGTCGCGGTTTTGGGTTGGGTTACTGCCAGTTGACACATTGCCGCATCGGACATAACTTTAAATGCGGGGATATTGTACGAGCGGGCAACGTCATCTCTAAAAACAAAAACAGCCTGCAATATTGATTGCTGGTCGCGGGTCAGGGTGTTTGCGCCTTTTACGCGCCAAAAATCGGCGGGCGAAAATTCTTTTGGATGAGGGACGATTTGTGTCAGACGCTCAAACGATGCGCGGGCTTCCCGCAATCGTTGCTCTTTTGCAAGTTCAGCCAACTGAATTTGGCGTACCGTATGCAGGTAGTGGGTGTCCATATAGGCATAGTTTAACGCTTGGGTTGATAATGGACGTTTGCCCCAATTGTATTGCTGAAATTTTTTATTCAGCTTGACATGTAAATGAATTTCCAGCAAACTACCCAAGCCAACTTTTTGCCACCCTAAAATTTTGGCGCTGATCATCGTGTCGAACAGGTGAGCAAATGTAAATCCGTAATCGCGTTTGAGGCTGAGAATATCATACTCGGCGGCGTGGAAGATTTTTTCGATAGCCGGGTCGGAAAATATTTCACCCAATGGCAAAATATCAACTGCCAGCGGGTCAACGATATAATCGGTTTCCGGGGTGGATATTTGAACCAGACACACTTTTTCAAAATAGCTGAATAAACTATCGCTTTCAGTATCGATGGCAAGAATCGGATGGTGCTTCAATGTCATTATTAACTTTTCGAGCGCATCTGCGGTGGAGATAAAAACGTACGAAGCCAAAATATCTATTTTCCCCTTTTCAAGGTGTCAACTTCAAAAGCGGTTCAATCATAGCAGATTTTAGGAGATTGCCAAATATTATGGCTAAAAGTCGATCTTTTTTACCGGACCCAACCGCAGGACGATTAGCGCCGCGCCAGCGATGGGATACTCGTTACGCCGAATATGGTGTGTCAAAATTGCCCACACAGCCGCGAAACTTTTTGATGGATTGGATTCCGTCGCTGCCTACAAATGGGGTTGCTCTTGATGTGGCGGCGGGAGCGGGGCGGCACAGTTTGGCGTTGGCGCAGCATAGGCTCACTGTCCATGCGGTGGATATTTCGCTGGAAGGATTGCGCATATTGCAAAAAACCGCGCCACCCGAAGCGCACGTTACGCCAATTGTGCTCGATTTGGAACGGGGGTGGCTGCCCAAAGCCAACTATGATGTAATTATAAACTTTCTATTTTTGGAGCGTGCGGTTTTTCCGGCGATAAAACAGCGATTGGTTTCCGGCGGCTGGTTGCTCATTGAGACGTTTACAGTGGAGCAACAAACGCTGCCCCATAAAGCCGGGCTGCGCCGGCATTTCTTGCTGGAAAAACGTGAGTTGTGCGATGCGTTTTCTGATATGGATATTGTTTATTATCACGAAGGGTTATCATACGGAAATTACACCGCGCAATTGGTGGCACGGAAAAGATAAAGAAACCGTCGCTATAGCGACGGTTTCTTTGTGTTATGCATCAGTTTCGGGGGGCGGCGAGTCATTTTCTACCGACGATGCGGGAGCGGGTTCCGATTGTGGCTGGGCGGCGGCTTCCAGGTGGTCTATCATCTTTTTTAATCCGTCATCAAGCGCTTTGAGCATATCCAGCAGCACCGGTTTGGCTTCGCCATACATTTTATCGCCAAACCCTTTTACATCATTGGCGGCTTTATGCACTTCTGCTTTCACATCGTCACTGGTAATGGTTTGACGCGCTTCTTCTACAACCTGCCCTACCTGCTCTGTCATCGAATGTAACCCCTCTTTCAGGTCATTCATCTGCCGTTGGGTTGTTTCGTTTTCCCACGCCGATTTCACCGCTTCGGCAATGCTTTCTCCCAACCGCTGAAAATCTTTTGCCGCCGCATCCCACTGGCTGGAGCTTGTGGTGCTGTGCGGGGCATCCGTGTCCGGCTGAGGGTCTTCTCCATTAGAAAAAGGGTGTTGGGTGTTTTCTGTATCGGTCATAACGTCCTCCTGTGTAAAGGGGGGGTAATTTTTATCCCCTTGCCATATATAATACGCAGGAAAATGGAAAAAGTTGCGCGACTACCGCACCCGTCGCCGCCATTCATCTTTAAGCGCCAGTGATTCCAGCGAAGCAGTTTCTTCTGAAAAATCGATGAGCAGACGATTGAATTTACTACTGGAATCAATCATGGGGAAATGCCGAGCGGTGGGAAACACAATGGTTTTTATGTGCGGATGGCTGCCGTTTAGAATACTATCTGAGGCGGGTTTTACGACATCATCTTTTTCGCCGTACACCAACAAAACGTAACACGAAAGCGACAAGAGTTTGGCGGCGATGTCTATTTTCTTTAATGAGGCGATGCTCCGCCCGATAACGGTTTCGGCGGTGCGCTCAGCTTCTTGTGCCACCTCTGGCGTGGGGATGGGATTCCACCGGAAAACACGGCTCAGCAGCGATGTCTGATTCAGTTTTAACAAACGCGGATTGATGCTGTCTGAGGTGAGGGGCAACCCGACCGCCACAATTTTTTCGATGGAATCGGTAAATTGATTGGCGTAAGCAATTGCCACGCTTGCTCCCAGCGTATGTCCCACCAAAACGGGTTTTTCAACGCCCAGTTCGGTGAGAAAATTTGCCACCATAGTGACATACTGAGCTATGTCAAAGCGTTTTTCTGATTTGTCTGAATCGCCGAATCCCCACAAATCAAGCGCATACACGCGATGGTCAATGGCTAACGCCTCCATGGTTTGCATCCAATAACGCCACGAGCCGAGCCACCCGTGCAAAAACACGATGGGCTTGCCTCTACCAAACGCTTCGTAATGGACGAGTCCTGCATTAATAACAATTGCGCTCATTTTTTGTACTTTGCCAATACAGATTTTACTTGTTCAACCAGTTCATCGGGCGCGAACGGTTTTAAAATGTATGCTTCTGCGCCGAGTCCCGCCCCCTGTCTAATTTCGGTTTCTTGCCCCTTGGCGGACAGAAATATTACCGGAATGTGTTGGGTGGCGGGCATAGCTTTTAATTGTTGGCAGGCTTCAAATCCGGTAACTTTAGGCATGCGCACATCCAACATCACCAAATCGGGTTGGGTATTGATGGTTGTTTGTACGGCAACTTCGCCGTTGGGTACCGGAAACACGGTGTAACCACTCAATTCCAAGGTGATGGTGATGAGTTCGCGGATGTCGAGTTCGTCTTCTGCCACAAGAATTTTTGCGTTCATAATCTCTTTCACTACGGTTGATGGTTATGTTCCGGCTTTTATCCGGGGTGAGACCGGAGCTTCTTGCCGGTTGTGTATCGGCAGGGTAAAGCTGAATGTACTCCCTTTGCCCAATTTACTTGCTACCCAGATATTACCGTTCATCAATTCGGCGAACATTTTTGAGATGGATAACCCCAAACCGGTGCCATCCACTAATGACGATGCGTCGCGTTCGGCGCGGAAAAACCGGTTAAAAACCTGTTCCACATCTTCTTTGGCTATGCCCAAACCGGTATCGCGCACCGAAATTTTTACAAATTCACTGTCTGATTTGGCGGAGATGAAAATGTTGTCGCCGGTGAGGGTGTATTTTATCGCATTGCCAACCAAATTCACTAAAATTTGGGTGACGCGGTTCGCATCGGCGAAAACGAGAGGAAGCGTGTCGGGCAATGTGGTGGTGACGGTGAGCTGTTTGTCAATAATTTGGCGCTCTAAACCGGCGAGCACATTCTGTATCAGCGGCGCCACCGAGAAAAATTCCGGAGAAAGCCGCACCCGTCCGGTGTCAATGCGAGAAACATCCAAAATATCATTCACCAGCGCGCTCAATCGGTCGGCATTATTTTTGATGATACCGACAAATTTTTGCTGAATTTCCGATAACTGCCCAACTTTGCCACCTGCCAGCAAATCGGTATAACCTTTTATGGATGTCATCGGAGTGCGCAACTCGTGCGA
The DNA here is from genome assembly GCA_964480075.1 of uncultured Anaerolineaceae bacterium. Classification (GTDB taxonomy): domain Bacteria; phylum Chloroflexota; class Anaerolineae; order 4572-78; family 4572-78; genus JANTHQ01. The sequence continues at coordinate 2,011 of CAYZQQ010000156.1, read as the reverse complement.
CACGGTGGATACAAATTCGTCTTTCAGACGGTCTAATTCTGCTTCGCGGCTAATGTCGCGCAGAACTACCAACCGGCTGGGAGGTGTGTTTAACGTGATGGTTACGGCAGAAAGCATAAACAAAATGACGGTGTCACCAATTTCCACCCGGTGCGGAGAGGGGAAATCTTTGTTGGGGATTGGGGTGCGCAACACCCGATTGACTTTCCATACCAGTGTTTCGGCGATGTCAGTATTGTTAGGCGCAGGCGAAACAATTTGTCGAAATGGCTGTCCGGCGGCGGTATCTTGTTCTATTTCTAAAAGTGTTGCTGCCACAGAGTTGATGAGTTGGATGGTGTTTTCCGCATCCAGCAACAGTATACCGTCCGTTGTCCCTTCGATGATAGCGGTTGTTTTGCGAACTTCAGATTGCACACTGCCCAGCAATTCGCCCAACCGCTGTACTTGTTGTGAAATGAGATTGTACAGCCCCGCGTTGTTAATGGCGGTGGCAATAATTGGCGAAACAGCCGTGACGAAACGAAGGTGGTCTGCGGTAAAATAGTTGGGGTCACTGTGGAAGAGCATTGCTACCCCCACCAGCTCATACCCGGCAACCAACGGGACAACCAGCGCCGACCGGTGTTTTATAGGTTTGTCATCGGGCATCCAATCGGAATTCTGCAATAAATCAGGCACCAAAATCGGTGTTCGTGTTTCTATAACTTTGCCCGCCAATCCGACGCCTTGTTTGTAACGGGTGAGTTTTCCACCTTTGGGCAATCCGCGATGCCGTCCGATTGCCGCCCGGTAATTTAAATGGCCCGTGGCATCATCCACCAGTAAAATAGACCCATAGCTAATGGGGATGGTTTGGTGTACAAGGTTTAGCGCCTCATTCAATACCCGGTCAAGTTCAAGGCTGGATGATAATTCACGAGCCATATTGTATAGCGCCTCAACCCGGTCGCGCTCCTGTCGCAGTTCAAAGGTGCGGTGGTCAATGAGCGTTTCCAATTCCTCGTTAAAGGTATTCAATCGAGCAACCAGTTGGGCGTTTTCGATAGCAATGGCAGCTTGGTTTGCCAGCAGACTCACGCTAATTTTATCTTGCACGTTGAACCGAAACGAGCGCCGGGTGTCGTACAGCGCAATTGCGCCGATGGATACCGGCGGTTTTCCGGAAACCAGCGGCACGAATATCATTGATTGTGCGGCAAGTTGCTTCCATAATGGATGCATCTGCTTTTTTGTGTGGGGAATATCGTTAACAATACTTGCATGCTGTTGCAAAATGACCTGCACCACTTGCAGTGACTCGTCGTTGAGTGAGGTAGATGCGTTATTAATTGTATCAGTGTGTGTCCCGGCGGCGGCTTGCAATTGAATGTTGCTGTCGGTCACCATCCACAGCAGCACGCCGTCAACACGAAATGCCCGCAGAGCTTCGGCGCAAATTACATCGAGTACCGTGCTGGGGTTGAGGGTGGCATTAAGCGCCAGTCCGGTGTTCCCCAATGCCGATGCGAGACGTTCGCGCTGCAGCGATTCATCAAAAAGCTGAGCATTTTGAATGGCGATGGACAATTGCCCCGCCAACGTTTCCAAATTGTCGGCATCGGCAGCAGAAAACGTATCCGGAACGTTGTGCTGAACGTCAATCACGCCGTATAGCAATTGATTTATCACAATGGGGATAGCCAACTCCGATTGGGTTTCCGGTAAAGTTGCCAACGGGTTGTACTGTGTATCAAGGGAGATATTGTTGCTCCACACCGATTGCTGATGATGCGCTGCCCAGCCAATGATTGTGGTGTCGGTGATGAGCAATCGTTGGCGCAATGCGGTATCGGTGCGGCTCAATTTGGCTAATCCGGCACAATCGCCCAGCACCAGTTCATGCGGTGACTGTTCATCAACTAAAAAAATCTGTACGTGATAATAATTAAAGGCGCCGGCAATCAATTGTGTTGCCTCGCCGATGAGTTCGGCGGGGTTAAATATGGTGCTCATACGGGTGTGAATTTCG
>CAYZQQ010000155.1:0-7266 GCA_964480075.1 uncultured Anaerolineaceae bacterium | reverse complement strand
CGGCGCTCGCACTTCATACACAGGGGCAGGATAGGGTCGCGGTCGCTTTCTTTGGTGACGGGGCAGCTAACATTGGCGCCTTCCACGAATCATTGAATCTGGCGGCGCTCTGGAAACTCCCGGTCGTGTTTGTGGTCGAGGATAATCTTTACGCCATTTCCGTCCCAAAAGCTGCCTCAACTTCTGTCCACAGCAATGCCGAACGCGGGGCAGCGTATGGCATGCCGGCAGTGCAGGTGGATGGTCAAAATGTTATTGCCGTGTACGAAGCCGCTCAAGAAGCCATTGGTCGAGCCAGACGCGGCGAAGGTCCCAGTTTAATTGAAGCATTATGTTACCGTTATCGGGGACATTTTGAGGGAGATGCCGAAGGCTACTTAAAAGAAGGCGAAAAAGCCGCATGGAAAGAGAAAGACCCCATTAACATCCTCGGCAAACAAATGAAAGAGCAGGGGTGGCTGAGTGACGAAGAAGCCTCGGCAATTCAATCGGAGATGACCGCAGCGGTGGGTGAAGCGGAAGCGTTTGCCCGTGAAAGCCCGTATCCGGCTCCTGAAGAAGCCATGGAACACGTGTTTGCGTAAGTTCACCAGTTTAAGAGTGAAAGGAAAAGACTAATGGCAGAAAGATTACTCACAACTTCAAAAGCAATTGCAGAAGCCATTGCTCAGGAAATGGAACGGGATGACAAAGTATTTGTTTTGGGTGAGGATGTCGGCGCGTATGGCGGTATTTTTGGCGCGACCGAAGGCTTGTTGACAAAATTCGGCGCGGAACGCGTGACAGATACCCCCATATCCGAAATGGGATTTATCGGTTCTGCGGTTGGCGCCGCCACCGAAGGAATGCGTCCCATCGTCGAGTTGATGTTTGTTGACTTTTTTGGCGCGGCAATGGACCAAATTTACAACCACATGGCAAAAATTCACTATATGTCCGGCGGCAATACCAAAGTTCCAATGGTGCTGATGACCGCCATCGGCGGCGGATACGGTGATGCGGCTCAGCATTCGCAGTGTCTGTACGGGTTATTTGCTCATGTTCCGGGCATAAAAGTGGTCATTCCTTCCAGTCCATACGATGCCAAAGGGTTGATGACGCAAGCTGTTCGTGATGATAGTCCGGTCATGTACTTCTTTCATAAAGGCGGGCAAGGATTGGGTTGGATGACCCCCAACCCTCACGCCACCGGCAATGTTCCCGAAGAACCGTACACCATCCCCTTTGGTCAAGCTGACATCAAACGCGAGGGGCGCGACCTGACCATTTTGGCTGTATCGCTGATGGTACACCACAGTTTGGATGCTGCCGATAAATTGGCGGCAGAAGGCATCGAGGCAGAAGTAGTTGACTTGCGCACCCTGGTGCCGCTTGACCGGGAAACGATTGTAAATTCCGTAAAGAAAACCCATCGGGTATTGATTGTTGACGAGGATTACAAAAGTTTTGGTATGTCCGGCGAACTGGCGGCAATTGTGGCAGAAGATGCTTTGGATTATTTGGATGCGCCTCCCCGGCGACTGGCGATTCCGGATGTGCCCATCCCCTACAGCCGCCCGTTAGAGCAATACATCCGTCCTTCAGTGGAAAGCATCGCTGCCGCCGCACGCGAGTTGGTAGCCGCCTAGTTTCACGGGACAAAGGAGCCTATTCATGCCAAACCTAAATATCGTGGTTCCGGAAGAGATTGGAACCGTAGATGAATGTGTCATTGTAACCTGGCTCAAACAAGAAGGTGACTTTGTTACGAAAGATGATGCACTCTTCATCATCCAAGCCGAAAAGGTTTCCTATGATGTTCCGGCACCGGCATCGGGACAGCTTAAAACGATTTTAGCGCCGCAGGGAGACGTGGTGGAGATAGGACAAGTGGTCGCCAAAATGGACGTTACGGCCACCGCAACGCCGCCGCCGGAACCGACAAAATCCACAACCGGCTCCACCTCTCCCGCGTCGCCCGCGGTGCGCGCCTCTCCCATTGCCAAACGGCTGGCACGCGAACTCAACGTGGATTTGACGCAAGTTACAGGTACCGGAAACGGCGGGCGGATTACAGAAAAAGACATCCGCGCCTTTAGCGAAACATCTCATACAGTAGCACCGGCGGCATCTGCCGCGCCCGCCAACCGTGTGCATGTATCTCCACTTGCCAAACGCATCGCCAAAAAACATCATGTGGATTTGAGTGAAGTAAAGGGGAGTGGCGCCGGAAACCGGATTACAAAAGAAGATGTGGAAAATTTCATCAATACGCAGCATAAAATCGAAGCCCCCCCTCCGGCATCGCCCGCAAGCAGCAGTATCCCTATGGTTGGCGTACGAGCCGCCGTTGCCCGCAATATGCACCATAGCCTGCAAAGTATGGCGCAACTTACGTTACACACCGAGGCGGATGTCACTGAATTGGTCGCGCTATATGAACGGCTGAAGCCACAGTTGTCCTGCACCTACACTGATTTAATCGTTCGGGCTTGCGCGGCAGCCCTGCGCCGACACCCTCAGCTCAATGTCACCCTTGATGGGGAGATGATACAATTGCTGCCGCATATTAATATCGGGGTCGCAGTAGCAATTGATGCGGGGCTGCTGGTGCCGGTTTTGGTTGATGCAGACCGACAAAGTCTATCCGAATTGGTTCGCCACCGTCGTCGTTTGGTTGACCGCGCGCGCACAGGACAACTGACCGCCTCGGATATGGCAGGTGGCACCTTCACCGTGACAAATTTGGGCGCTTACGGTATTGACGGATTTACGCCCATTATCAACCCACCCGAAGCCGCAATTCTGGGTGTGGGACGCATTGTGGAAAAAGTAGTTGTCTTCCGGGGAAAAATTGCCCAACGAGCAATGATGGCGCTGAGTTTAACTTTTGACCACCGCTTGGTGGACGGCGCACCGGCGGCAGCTTTTCTGCAAACGATTGTCCAACTGCTGGCAGACGCAGATACTTTAACAAACGATAACGCCTCCCGCTAAAATTCAACGCCGGGGTGAAGAGCCTCCACCCCGGCAATTCTCTAAAATTCTCGTAGCAGTCAATTGATGGGGCAGTATAACCATCACCCCGCATTATCCGCCAGAAATTCCCGCACCCAATCCGATGCAATTTCCACTGCATCATCCACCGAAACATCAATCCAGTGAATGGCAGGGTCATCCAGCCGAAACCAGTTGTACTGCTGGCGAATAAATCGGTGCGTCTCTTTTTTAGTGAGTGCCACTGCGTCATCCAGCGAAATTTCACCGCGCAGATGCCGCCCCAATTGCCGATACCCCAGCCCGGACATTGACGGTAAATTTAACCCGAACCCCCGCGCTAGCAGATTTTCCACCTCCGCCGGAAAGCCGGCTGCCATCATCGCATCAATGCGGCTGTCTACGCGAAGGTATAGCTGTTCACGCGACATCGTCAGCCCGATTTGCAAAATGTGATACGGCGGCGGCGTTTTTTTCTGATGCACGCTGATGGGCACACCCGTTTTTAAATACACTTCCAGCGCCCGAATCACCCGCCGCACGTTGCGATAATCAAGTTTGGCAGCCGCGTCGGGGTCAACGACGGCAAGTTTAGCGTGAAATGCCTCCGCGCCGATAGCCGCCGCTTCTGCTTCCAACTGCGCCCGCAGTTCAGCATCCGGCGGCACCCGGGGAATGCCCCAGCCTTCAATCACCGCTTTCACCCATTGTCCCGTGCCGCCGACCAATAGCGGCAGTTTACCACGCGCGTGAATATCGGCGATGGTGGCAGTTGCCCGGTCATGAAACTCTGCCAGTGTCAGCACAGCATCGGGCGGCACAATGTCCACCAGATGATGCGGTGCGGCAGCGCGTTCCTCCGCCGTGGCTTTCGCCGTGCCGATGTCCATGTCACGGTAAATTTGCCGCGAATCGGCGGACACAATTTCGCCGTTAAATTGTCGCGCCAGCGCAATCCCCAGCGCAGTTTTGCCGATGCCGGTGGGTCCCACAATGGCTATCAACGGGGGGGATTTCTCTTTTGGATTATTCATTTTCGTAATTATGACCACAGACAATCGGTTTTGAAACCTGTAAAATTGACATACATAAAGTATATGCAATACTTTCTAAAAAGGAAGTTTGAAGAAAGCAGAGAAAAATGATTGCATTTGTTTTGAGCGGCGGCAATAACTTTGGGGCAATGCAGGCGGGCGCGCTGCTGGCGTTGGCAGAAGCGGGCATTAAACCCGATATTGTGGTGGGTACGTCCGCCGGAGCCATCAACGGAGCAATGGTAGCATACGACCCGCGCGTAGAGCACATGATAAGTCTGGCAAATATCTGGCGCAGTTTGTCTGCCGATAAAGTATTTCCGGGGAATTACGCCTCGGCGCTGTGGCGGCTGGCTCGTGGTGAAACGGGGCTTTATTCCAATGAACCGTTCAAACAATTCCTGCGCGAAAATATTCCCGCCGATGCCCGCACCTTTGCCGATTTGCGCGGCGCGCGGCTGTACACCGTCGCCACCGAAATCCCGTCCGGTGAGAAACATATTTTCGGACAGAACCCTGATGATTCCGTGCTGGACGCCATTCTTGCCAGCGCCGCCATCCCCCCGTTGCACCCCACGTACCAAATTGATAACCGCAGTTTTGTGGACGGCGCACTTTCGTCGCAATTCCCGTTAAATGTTGCCATCGAAATGGGCGCGAAAACCGTATATGCCCTGCATGTGTATCACAATCCCGCCTGCACCGATACCCAAAACACCATCGCGGTGACACAATGGGCGTTTGCCAAATTACTGAACGACCGCGATATACTAGAATTGCAACAGGCACGGCAAGAACTGGGCAAGCGGCTCCATTATATCCAGCTTGCCTCCGATTTAAACATCTCCTCCACCGATTTCAGCAATGGCGACACACTCATTGCGCAGGGGCATCTCATCACCCAGGCTTATTTGCAGGGCATAACCACCCCGCTCGGCGCCCAACTCACCGATTACTGGGAAACATTTGTTGGGCAATGTTCGCAAATCGGGCAACGCTTGGCTGACCTGAAAGCGCAACTATTCCCCGATTCCCCTCCTCACTCCCCCAAACATTAGACCTCTTGCATAAGTAGCTAAATTAGCATAAATATGTGTAGACCACGCTTGTAGCGTGACGAATTATCAAGGTGTCACGTTAAAAATTACATGACTTTTGCAAGAGGTCTATTAAACAACAGATTTGTCAGCCAAAAACTGTGTTATAGTCAGGAACTTTAAAGTGTTTCTGGTATAATAGCATAAGTTTTGGCAGTCAATCAAGATACAAATGTTTACTATTTTAGGAGGAGATTTTATGAAACAATTACTTGGACGTGCCAGCACTATGGTTATCATAGTGGTTGCCGTCATCATCATCGGTGTACTGCTCTCTTTTTCCAGCCAGTTTTTCTATTTTTTTGAAAAAGTAGATGCACAGGAAGTCGGTGTACAACTGCAAAGCGGCGAAATCAAAGGCGTGGTCGGTCCCGGTGTTTACAGCGACAGCGGACTGTTTGTGGAATTGCAGCGCGTTTCCACCCACGCCATTCCCTTCTCGCTCACCGACCCGGAAATCATCACCAAAGACAAACAACGCATCGGATTAACTGTCAGCGGCGATATTTTCCGTCCCAATCTGGCAAACAGAGACACTATTCAAACGCTGTGGGCGCAATATAAAGAGGTGTTTTTAAATAACGATTTGGCTATTGCCCGTGTGGATGATTTGGCACAACAAGCCATGAAAGTGTGTGTCGGCGACCGTAGTTTTGATGATAATATCATCGGTACCGCACGAGATGAATTGCGAAATTGTATTGATAGCGAGTTGAACAGTATGGCTGGAAATTTGGGGTTGACGGTGCAAAATCTGGTCGTACCGGAAGTCATTCTGTCGCCGGAAGTGCAGGCGGCGCTGGATTCCATTGTGCAGAGCCGGCTCGCCACCGAGAAAGCGGCACAGGACAAACTGAAAGCAGACGCCGAAGCTCGCTCCGAGCAGGCACGGCAAGAAGGCGAAATTCGGGTGGAACAAAGCCGGCTGCAAGAGCAAACCCGTCAAGAAATTACATTGGCTGAACTGGAAAAAGAGAAAACACTCGCCCAGAAAGCCGTCATCCAAGCAAATTTAGCCAACGATTTGGCAAAAGTTGAGGCTGAACGCGCCGTCATTGAAGCGCAAAAATCCAACGACCTCTTTGCCGCACAGCAGGATGTGGAAATTAACAAAGTTGCCGCCGCAGCAGCGCTGGAACAAGCCCGCGCCAGCCTCGCGCCGCAATTAACACTGGCAGAGTTGTATGGCACGGATGGCTATCTGCTGTTACAGCAAATTCAAGCCAATGCCGATGCACTCAACAGCACCGACAAACTCATTTTTACCCCGGAAGGCACTGTGCCGACATTGGTCATCCCCGGTCCGGGCATCGTTCCCACCGTGGACACCGCCGCGCCAACCCCCGCACCGGCAGCCGATAGCGGGCAGGGCAATTAATACTACTGTTGTTTTCAATATCGCCGTGGTGACAGAGCAATGCTCTGTCACCACTTTTTTTAGCAAACCTCCTTCGCTTTTTTGGACGTTTTGCGTTATACTGCGCTGAAATTTTACATACAGAAACCGGAGAAAAAATGACTGCACAAAACTATCCGCATCAATATCATCACACCGTCACTTTCGGTGAGTTGGATGCCTTGGGACACGTAAACAACGTTGTGTACTTCACGTATATGGAAAATGCCCGCATCGCGTATTTTTTTGAAGCGATGGGCATCGATTCGCTGCATGAATTGAGCATCATTCTGGCAGAAGCCACCTGCTCATACAAAACCCCCGCCCATTTTGGTGAAAAACTAATCATCGGCACGGGAGTTACCCGGTTGGGCAATAAAAGCTTTAACCTGACGCATCGAATCGAAACGGAAGATGGGCGGCTGGTGGCAATCGCCAACACCGTACAGGTTTTCTTCGATTACACACAGGGAAAAACTATCCCTCTTCCTGAAAAATTCATCCGAAGCGTGCAAGAACTTCAAGGCGATTGGCAACCGGAAAACATTTAAAAACAATGACCATACACTCAAACGAGACTTTCCGGCGTGACCCTTTTACATGGCTATCATACGGTATGATAGCCTATTTTGCGTATGTTGAAGCGGTACTCGGACCGCTGATGCCTTTTTTGCGCACCGAACTGCATCTAAATTACACGATGGCAGGCGTACATTTTAGTCTGTATGCGCTGGGAGTTGTTATTGCCGGACTGGTTGCCGAC
>CAYZQQ010000154.1:0-7267 GCA_964480075.1 uncultured Anaerolineaceae bacterium | reverse complement strand
ATAAATTCAACTCCGGCTGTCTATTCGGTTTTTCAACTGCGAAATATAGGTTAAGTACAGGTCAACGGTACAACCGTTTGCGATGTCAGAGGTGTCTTATGCAATTACCGATTGTCGAACACGCGCCAATTGTGGTTGAACACAGTCCTGTTTTTGAAGGGTTATTTGAGAATCGGTGTCAATTTCAACATTTTCAGAACTATCTAACGGGGGTGATTGTGTTGGAAAACAAGACGATGGCTAACATTTCCCGCTGTATCCTGAATAGCGCCGACAAAACGAATTTATCCCGTTTTTTCTCAGAAGCTGAGTGGGAATTCGAGCGTGTCGACAAAAGGCGTATTTCCTATATGTTGCAAAAAACAGCGCGCCATCGTTTATGCGCCGGAAAATCTGTGATCTCCATTGATGATACCTTGTGCGAGCATGTCGGCAGCCTGTTTGAGTACGTGGACAAGCATTACAATCACGGTAATCAGACTTATCCGTTAGCGCATAATTTGGTGACCAGTTATTATGTTAGCGGTGCGGTTCGCTTCCCGCTCAATTGGCAATTGTACCGTCGTTACGATGAATTTGCGCAGTGGGAAGCATTTGTGCATAAACATTTCCCTGATGTAGAGATACCAAAATGTAAGAAAGAACGAAATCAGTTCAAGAAAAAGGTTGCATCAATCTTACTGTCCGACCCTGAGTTCAAGGCTTTGCATGAAGCCTTCCGCACCAAAATTTCTTTAGCTGTTGAGTTAGTGAAGTCCGCCATTAAGCAAGATATACCCGTTGAAACGCTTTTGTTTGATTCCTGGTACTTGAGCCCGGAACTGACCGGGATACTCAAGAAAAATGGCCAGAAATGGATCAGTTTGCTCAAGGTCAACCGTAATATTGAGACAAACAATTTGATCATCAAAGATGAAAATGGGAAACGCATTCAGTTTGATAAGCCGAAAATCAAGGTGCAAGACCTGGTACCGCTCATTCCGGCTTTTGCATTCAAACCCGTTCAGATTGACGACCAAACTTACTACTGCTTTAGTAAAAACGTACGTATCCCATCACTGGGAAAAGTGCGCTTGATCATCAGCTTTGACAACCCTGAGTTGGAAGGAACTTATGCGGTTCTGGTTACAAACCATTTGAGTTGGAATGCCAAAAGAATCATTAAAACTTACCTGCTTCGTTGGCCGATTGAAACCTTTTATCAGGATGCCAAACAACTACTGGGTCTCAATGAGTATCGCATGCGTAACGCCAAAGCCATTCAAAAACATTGGTCTCTGGTTTTCGTAGCCTATTCATTCTTGCATCTGGCTTGTTTGCCTGCATCACCACGACATAAGGCTCATTCTCCCGTCAAAACCATCGGGCAAATCGTTCGCCAACAAACGCAACACGTGATCGAAGACCTTATTTTGCACGCCCATAAACTACTCAATAAAAATGGAGGCAGCCGTCAAGTATTCGACCAATTATTTGCAAAACAGGCCTATACTATGTCACCCTAATTCAACTCACCCTTTCAAATCACAACTATCGAGTTAGTAGTCTTGAACGCCTGCGAAGCGGGCGGTGTGGCAGAGGGGGATGCTAGCGCCAGAATCCGGGTAGGCGTCGCCCGAAGTTTGGCGCAATCGGGGGTTCCGGCGGTAGTGGCAATGCAGTTTCCCATCAGCGACCTGGCGGCAATTACTTTCGCCAGAGAATTTTATAAAGTTTTATTGGGGAAAGAAGAGATACATTCGGTAGATGGCGCGGTGACCTATGCCCGGGCGGCTATCCAGAGAAATCTTCCTTATGGCACGTTAGAGTGGGCAACGCCGGTCTTGTATATGCAAACCCCGGACGGGCGCTTGTTTGATGATTTGCTCAAGCCGGAACAAACTAAAGCTAATCCGGTTATTCTTGAAAAAGAGGAGCGTGTAGGAAATATTCAGGGCGCGCCTAAATCGCGCGTTGATCACTTACAAAACCTGATCGCAGAAAAGACCAGGCGATTGCAGAAATTACAAAATCAGAAAGCCCAATATGGCGTTGACGTCAGACCCCATATACTCACCGAGATTGAAGACATAGAAGCAACCATAGAACAACTTCAAATTGAACTGGCTAACGCAGCAACTGCCACAAGAGAAAAGGCAGTTGAATCGGAACCGGGCGTTGCAAGCGGGCGGGCGACTCCAATACCGGCAGCGGTTCTCTTCATCCGCACCGGGTGAGCATTGATGCACGGTATGGATACATGAGTCACACGTGGTGCTGATTGGTGACCCGGCTAATCTGCATTTACGGCTGACACTGCATTCATTTTTTCGGCCGGAAATGGTTTTGTGAGATTTCGCGCCAATCTCGCGCGCCAGCCGGCGGTAGGTGAATTCCTGCGGAGGTGTCCAGCGATTTTCCCGATACTGAACATTCCGTGTGTCACCGGCAACCAGTGCGTTCCAGGTGGCAAATACTGCTGGACCGAGGTAGGGAATCCAGAAGTGGGTGATGTAGTGCGGCAGTTGGTTGTAGCCGGTTTTGCGCCAGATGGGCAGATAATCGAATGCGGCAATACCGGCATCGTCCGGCGCGCCGGATGGTTTGGGGGTCTGCGTCGCGGTGGATGCGTCCTCAAATACGATGTCCGGAACAGCGCCGTTGCCGATGACTTGAATAATTGCCCGGCGAACCGGTTGCATCAGCCGCTGATTGCACCATTCAGCGGTTTTGGCGTTGGGGACGCCAATATGCACCTGCCCGTCAATCGCGGGCAGCAGCTCTGCCTGCGCCAACCAGCGGGTGTAAGTCGCTTTGGTGAGCGTATGTTGTAGAAGTTCTTTTGCTGCGTGCCACTGTTGATGGGTTAACATTATATTGACCTTTTTTCCAGCGCGTAAATGGTGCGTAGCAAGGCCGGTATTCCGATATCGTCCCAAATATTGGGATAGGACGATGCTAAAATGACCGTGGCGTGCAAAAACATCATAGAGCCGCAGCGGCTGTGCTGTGAGGACAGATATCCGACGACAGAGAGGTGGTCGCCTTTTTGCAGATGTGGAAGCAGATGACGGGCGACTTTCACGTAGATCATCCCGTCGCCGGTGCGCAGGGTGAAGCCGGCGATGTCGTTGTCATCATACTTGATTTTCGAGGTTGCCACACCGGTGGCAATGGCAAAGGATGATTTTTGTGCTTGCATTATGCTTGCCTGGTTTGTCTGGTATTGTAAGTGCCTTCATCAATCTGTTCCTTTGTTTCAATCCAACAATAAACCGCTAAAATCATCATCGTCCGGGTCGATGTCCTGCGCCGGTGCATTGCCGGTGATGTTGGTGTTACGCAGGGCGTGCCCGACCGCCGCTTCGACCACGGCGCGGATGTCGGCCAGCAGGGTGTCGGGCAGGGGCGAGGCGGATACCGGCAGGAGCCGGTCGTGACCGCTAAAGGCGCGGTGGAGCGCCCCGCGCACAAAGCGGCTGAAATCCGGGCGTTCGCCGGGCCGGGCGTCGCGCTGCATTTGTGCCGCAATCCAGGCCAGCAATTCAGCGTCCGCCGCGTCATCGAAGGTGATCGACTTGGTGATGCGCGTCACTGGAAATTGCCCTGAATGATTTTGGAGGGCGCGGCGGACACCGGCAGCAGCGCCGGTGCGTAGAGCAGTTTCTGGACGGCAGCCAAATCGGGGAAGCGTTGCGTTGCATATTGACCTGCTCGTCCACCACCACCTCGTGACGCACGAGGAATTGCTTGGCTTTGACAGCCCGCGCTTCGCCGGCGGGTTCGGTTTCGCCCAGTGCCAGTAGAATCATTGCCCCGGCATTGCGCCGCGACCAGGGACGCCACGCGCCGCGAAAGCGGCCGTTTTTAACGAGATAATTATAGCTTTCCTCCATAATTTGCAGGATGAGGGCATTCAGACGGGTGCGGTCGTTGCCGGCGGGGCGCGTGTCCGCCACGGCGGATTGGAGGAGCATTTGGCGATAGCGTGCATATTGGATATCCTTCTCACGCATGTCTTTTTGAAATTCAACCCAGCGAGTAAAAAAACGGTCAGCAATGATGGATGTCCCGCTAACCAGCAGGAAAATTCCCACCCCGAAGAGGATGGTGCGGGCGAGGGCGGTGTCGGGATGGCGGACGCCGAGTTTGGCGAACAGGAAAATCCCGGCAAACCAAAGGAAGACCAGCCCGGCGATGGCGGCCAGCACTTTGCTGAAAACCGCGCCGAAGGCGGACGGCGCGTGATTGTGGATGGTCGTCGGGGCGGGCGGGGACGCGGGGAGCGCCTCGGCTTTGCTTTTAAATTTCATCACCGGTCTCCTCATTGATGAATGCCGCGTAAAACGTATTTTCCAGCTCCTTCAGCTCGTAGAAATCTTCAACCAGCGGGTAATCACAACCATCACACAGCACATCCGAGTAGCCGGTCGTGTTGTGCAGATAGCCGGCAGTCCACCTGCGGCAAATGGGACAATAATATTGGGCGGGTTGCGGGTCTGTCATCGCTCACGGTTCCGTTCAGACCTGGGTGTATGCGCCGGTCGCCAGGCTGATGAGTTTGGTGTAAAAGTAAAATGCTTCGGCGCGGGTGAAAACGCCGATTGCGGCTTGCAGCACCATTTGTAATGCGCGCGACAGTCCCGCGCCACCGCCGAGATTCATCAAGGTGCGGTTTCGGTTTTCATTTGGATTTAGAAATTGCCGGATGGCGCGGTTGTAGCGGCGGATGACCGGATCATCCAGCGGGGTGAGTGTCAGCAGCGGCACGGGCGGGTCGGGCTGCTGCCATGGTTCGTAATCTACCAGCACAATCCGTCCCAGTGCGGCGACGAGCTGCACACTCCCGGCGCGCACTTGAAAAGCCAGCACCGCCTGGGCGATGAAAAATTCCCGCAGCAATGGATTGATGTCGTCGTTCAGGGGTTGTGCCTCTACCTCTAGTGCCGGTGTCTGTGGCAAGCTCATCAGCCAGCGTCCGGGATTGTCCAGCAGCGCTGTGTAATCTGTTTCCGAAAAACGGGGGATTTTCGCGGCGGGCAGTTCGATGGGGTGCAGTAGTGCGGGATTGAGGCTGAAACCGGGAGCGACGGTCAGCATTTTTGCATCTCCGGGAAAACGCGCGGGCGGACCGCGAATTTCGCCATGCCGCTGACGTTGGCTGTCACCGGGTCGGGCAGGATGACGGCCTGCGGGTAATGCGCCAGCAGTTTATCCTGCAGCGCCTGCGCCCCGCCCCCGGTGAGCAGCAGATAGCGAAAGCGGGTGCCACGTTCCCAGTGCTGGCGGATGAACTGGTTAATCCCGGCAAAGGTGGTGTCGAGCGCCTGGCGGACGGCGGGTGCCAAATCGTGTTCGCCTCCGGGATGATAGAAGATGGCGTGCCCGGTGTCCAGGTTAGAGTATCGGCTTCCGCCAGCGAGAGGGTGTGGCGGTAGGTCTGCCGCACGTGGCGCACAATGGCGTCGGCGGTACGGTGCATGCCGAGCGTGTCGCCACCGGTGAAGTGGCCGAAAACCTGCCCGTTTTGCACGGCGAACAAATCCAGTGTATTGAATCCGATGTCGCAGATGGCGACCGGTTTCTGCAGCGCGTCGCGGCTCATACGCCAGGTGCCGTTGACGTTCGCGCCCCAGGCGAAGTAGCTGCCCACCGGCTGCGCCAGCCCCTTCACGGCGGTCACGGTCAGGGTCACCGCTTCGCCGTCCACCGCGAAACGGTGGCTGCCGACCAGCCATCCGCGCAGGGTGCGCAAAGTGTTTTGAGTGCGTTTTTTGTCTTGCACGATTTCGACGGGCAACCCGACCATCAGTGCGGCGGTGTGGTTGCCCGCGCCGGTGATTCTCCACAGGGCGGCGTACAGCAGAGCGCGCAGTTCGGGTCCGTCGGAGAGGCGTTGGAAATCGAGGCGCTCAATGGGCGGGGCATAATGGTTTACATTCTGCCCGACCAGATAGCCGGTGCCGTCGATGGTGACGGTGTGGGGCGTGTGTTTGTTTTGGCGGCCAAAGCCGGTGCCGAGATAGCCGAGGTCGGTGGAGCCGACGCCCACCACGGCGGGGAGGGTGTGGGTGGCCAGGTTGCCGTGCTGCACCTCGGCGACTTTGAAACCCCCGAAACCGGGGTCAATGGCGATTTTTCTCATTGGATTCACCTTTGCTGGCGAATGGGTTGCGCCAGTTGAATGATTTTTCGCCAGGGGAGGGATAGTTCCCAGGCGTCGGACCAGTTGCGGATACAGGTATCGGTGAGGAAGTCGGCAGCGGGGGCGCGATGGGCGGCCGAGTTGAAGACATTGAGCACAGCGCGTTCGATGATTTTTGCAGCCAGACGCTTCCACGGGTCATTGGTGGGCAGGGGGGTGAAAGTGGGATGGCGGAGCATGGCGCTAATCCTCACGCAGAAAGTTCAAAGAAACACCCGCAGCCGCGTCAGGCGGCAAGGGGCGAGACTGCTTGGGCAGGGGGGAGAGGTATTCGTGTAAACATCACCGTATCGCTTTCGGGGTTGGGGTTCGGTTAACTGTGGACGAGTATAGCATATTATCACCAATATGTCAAGACACCTGTGTAGAGAAATCTAAAGAATAAGGAGACAGTCATTCTGCCTCCCGTGATTAAAATCAGGCTGTTTCTTTTTTCCGCCTAGCGCGCCTTCTCAAAGCTCTTTTGTATGCAGCCATCTCAGGGTATTTTGATTTGAAAGGATTTCCTTCTTCATCAAAAATGTTCACGCCAGACATTTTCCCATCGTAAAACTTGTATTTTGCATTATAAACTGCCGTACAATATGCGACGTCCGCTTCGTCCAAAAAAGTTCGATATCCTCGCTCCAAAATATTAATGAAGCCAGCATTAGCCCATCGACTAAATGTCTGATACGGAATTTCATATTTCCGGTTGGCCTCGGATAAACTTATTTTCTGTCCGCGCAAATGCTCGAAATCTTCACGTTTGATATTCAGACTGGGGTCAATTTCATTTTCTGCCACCAGGTAACCTCCGCCGGGTAGTTGCGCTGCGGAAATCTTACCAGACTTGATCCGCTCAAGCAAGGTTTTGCGAGACACGCCATATTTGCGAACGGCTTCGGGAACAGTGATATATGTGTCGTGTGATGGTAACATCATACCCCCTTCGGAAGCTTCAGACAGTGGCCAAGGTGTCAAAAAAAACAAAACGACCCGATGTTGGGTCGTTGTGGAATAATGAAGGTATAAAAAAACCCAATCAAATGAGCCACCAGGGACTCGAACCCTGAACCAATTGATTAAGAGTCAATTGCTCTG
>CAYZQQ010000153.1:0-7271 GCA_964480075.1 uncultured Anaerolineaceae bacterium | reverse complement strand
GTTTATGATTAACTTCGCCCACGGCGAAGTGTTTATGTCGGGGGCATATACCGCATTTTTTGTGGCAGATGCCTTTGCCAGAAACGGTTTTTTGGACAGCAATCCCATCGTCGCGTTGGGAATTGTGATGCTCGTGTCGATGGTCACCTCAACTCTGGTGGCAATTTTGCTGGAACGCATCGCGTATCGCCCGCTGCGGCGCGCCCCTCGTTTGGTGCCGCTCATCACCGCCATTGGCGCCTCATATTTTCTACAGTACACTTTTCGCGGATTATATGGCTCCGGTAAAAAAGTTTATCCCGATGTGCAAATGTTGGTCGGAAAATGGAATATCGCCGGGATCCCCATTTTGAAAACACAAGTGGTGGTGTTTGTTGCCGCCGTAATTTTAATGGTGATTTTGTACTGGTTTGTGCAGAAAACAAAAACCGGCAAAGCGATGCGCGCAGTCGCCGAAGACAAAGATGTGGCGCTGCTTATGGGCATTGATGTTGACCGTGTTATTGTCATCACATTTGCCACCGGTGCGGCAATGGCAGGTGCGGCAGGCGTGCTGTACGGTCTACTCTTCAAACAGGTGGACTTTATTATGGGGTTTGTGCCCGGTATTAAAGCCTTCACCGCCGCCGTGCTGGGCGGCATTGGCAATATTCCCGGCGCGATGGTCGGCGGGTTATTCCTCGGTATCTTCGAGTCGGTGGGACCAAGCTTGTTCCTGGAAGGCTTGGGCGTACCGGCTGCATATCAGCTAAAAGACGTCATCGCCTTTACCATGCTCGTGTTGGTGCTCATCTTCCGCCCGTCAGGCATTATGGGTGAAGCGCTATCCGAGAAAAAGGCATAGGGGGCAAAAATGGACGAAAAACGCAGTTTTGGCTTAAAGAGCGTTTTGCGATTTGGACTGCTCGCCGGGGGAATTTTGCTATATCTGGCGCTGGTGGGGATGATTGCCAGTTTTGTAAAACGCGATGTCATTTATCAAACCATATCGTTGAGTTTCACGTTAATTTTAATCAGCAATTTCGCGTTCGGCTATCTAGCCAGTAAAAAAGGTAAGCGCAAAAATTGGGGGTTCGCTATCGCTGATGGAGCCATCGTTGGTATCGTCAGTATGGCGATGCTCTCCGCATTGGTGTTAATTTCCGAACCATTGAATCTGCGAAATATGTTCGTCAACGCCTCGCCCAATTTGGTAAAAGCGGTGACCTTTGGCAATGAAAATATCGTGCAAGGATTGATGCCGCTGGTGTTAGCCGGCATAGCCAGCAGTATTTTGGGGTCTATTACCTATGTACTGCCGCCATTGTGGCGAAAAGTTCTGCTTGCCGGATTGATTACCGTTATTACCGTCGGCACACTATCCGAACTGGTGGGCGACGTCATCACCAATATCTTCGCCCTGTTCGGCGGTAAAAAGACAGCCAAATCTATGTTGAAATTCTTTCTGGGTCGAAAAGGGCTATCGGTTTCCGGCTCTATCTACACTTTTATCGCCGCCGCCGTAATTTCATATCTATGGCTTTTACGCGGTAAAAATGTCGGCGAGAAATTCCACCAACTCCCCCTCCGGTCACAAAAGGGTATCCGTATTGGCACAATTATCTTCTTGTTTATTATTGCCATTTTCCTGCCCGAAATTTTGGGCGGGTATCTCTCTGAAATTTTGGTCACTGTGGCAATTTTCACGGTGATGGGCTTCGGATTGAACATTGTAGTTGGGTTTGCCGGATTGCTTGACTTGGGCTATGTGGCATTTTTTGCCATCGGGGCATACACCATGGGGGTATTAACCTCTACCACCCTGCCGCAAACTACCAAACTCGCCGGTTTCGGTTGGAGCTTCTGGCAGGCATTGCCATTTGCAGTGGGTGTCGCTGTGCTATGGGGAATTGTGCTTGGTATCCCCGTGTTGCGCATGCGCGGCGATTATTTAGCCATTGTCACGCTCGGTTTCGGCGAAATTATCCGTGTGCTGGCACTGTCTAACTTTTTACAACCAAAAATCGGCGGCGCACAGGGCATTTTGGGCATTGCAAAGCCTTATGTTTTCGGGTTCGAATTAAAAAGCTCGCAGGAACTGTATTATTTGGTGGTACTGGCAGCCGTGCTGGCAGCATTCGTCTCGTGGCGGTTGCGCGACTCGCGCGCGGGGCGCAGCTGGATGGCAATGCGTGAAGATGAGGATGTTGCAGAAGCAATGGGCATCAATCTCATCAAAACAAAGTTGCTGGCGTTTGCTGCCGGCGGAGCATTTTCCGGATTGGCAGGCGCAATTTTCGCCGCAAAATTAACGTCGATTTACCCGCACAGTTTTAACCTTCTTATTTCAATAAATGTGCTATCGCTCATAATCGTGGGGGGGGTCGGCAGTTTACCCGGTGTGGTCATCGGCGCGCTGGCGCTGGTTGGATTGCCCGAACTGCTGCGAGAATTTTCCGAGTTCCGGATGCTCATCTTCGGCGCACTGCTGGTAACAATGATGCTGGTAAAACCAGAAGGGTTTTGGCCCGCCACCACTCAAAAACGCGAACTTCACGCTGCGGAAGAGGCTGAACCCAGACCCTCGCCGGAAGCAGCATAGGAGAAAAATATGGCACCAATTTTAATTGCAAAAAACGTCACCAAACGATTTGGCGGGTTAATCGCTGTCAACGATGTATCGGTAGAGATTCCCGAAAAGTCAATTTTTAGCGTGATAGGTCCGAATGGCGCCGGGAAAACCACATTTTTCAACTGTATCACCGGGTTTTATACCCCGGAAGAAGGTGAAATCCTGTTTCAGGGGCACACCATCAAAGGCATTCCCACTGACCAGATTACCCGGCGTGGCATTTCTCGAACCTATCAAAACATTCGTCTCTTCTCTAATATGTCCGCCATTGAAAATATTTTGGTCGGAGAAGAACCTCGTCTCAAATCAACGTGGCTGGGCGCAATATTCAACACACCGGGCACTCGCCGTGAAGAAGCTGCCGCTGCCAAAGAAGCCCGCCGCATCCTTAATTTTGTGGGATTACGCGGGTTCGGTGACCAACTGGCAAAAAACCTGCCGTATGGCGCCCAACGCCGTTTGGAAATTGCTCGAGCGCTGGCAAGCCAACCCAAGTTGCTGTTGCTGGATGAACCGACCGCCGGGATGAACCCCAACGAAACTGCCGAAATGACCGACTTCATTCGCCAAATTCGCGATGAATTGGGCATCACCATTCTGCTCATTGAGCATGATATGCGCGTGGTAATGGACATTTCCGACGACATTAACGTACTGGACTACGGCTCAAAAATCGCCGAAGGGTCACCAAAAGAAATCCGCAGCAATCCCAAAGTAATTGAAGCATATTTGGGCACCGGTGCCGCCGGTCAGGTGGAACCAACAGCCTAATCGAGGAGATAGTTAATGGCATTGCTTGAACTTGAAAATGTACACAGTTATTATGGCAGTATTCACGCGCTCAAAGGCATATCGCTAACGGTAGAAGAAGGCGAAATTGTCACGCTCATCGGCGCGAATGGCGCAGGGAAAAGCACCACCCTCCGCACCATCAGCGGAATTCTACGACCGCGTCAGGGGCGGGTGTTCTTTAAAGGGCAAGATTTGGTGAATACCCCCGCGCATAAAATCGTCAATCTTGGCATTGCGCAGGTACCGGAAGGGCGCGGCGTTTTTGCCCGGTTAACCGTGCTGGAAAATCTAGAAATGGGCGCATTTGTCCGTAATGATAAAAAAAGCATTCAGGACGATATTGAACGCTCATTTGCACTTTTTCCACGCTTGAAAGAACGCCAAAAACAGGTTGCAGGGACACTCAGCGGCGGCGAACAGCAAATGCTGGCAATGGCGCGCGCGATGATGGCGCGCCCCAAAGCGCTGTTGCTTGATGAACCTTCAATGGGATTGGCACCCATTCTGGTGGACAGTATTTTTGAAACTATCGTCAACATCAACGCCGAAGGCACCACCGTATTGCTCGTTGAGCAAAACGCACTGATGGCGCTGGGGGTGGCAAATCGTGGGTACGTTATCCAAACGGGAGAAATTGTGCTCACCGATGATGCCAAAGCGCTGAAAGAAAATGAAATGGTGCGCGCCGCATATCTGGGACATTAAATTGTGGCAATATTGCAGAATCAAGTAACGGGCTCTGCAATATTGCCATTGTAATTACCGCATCAAAGCAATAGAAAAACTTCATCACCAAAAGAAAATTTACACCGCACGCACAGTAAATTATGCAAAGCCCGCCCCCTCCGGCATCACAATTTCATATCGTCGCCGCCATCGGCGAGAAAGAGCATTATTGGTCTCTGCTGAGTGTGGGTTATGCTATTGCCAAAGCTCACGGCGGCACGCTGACACTCCTCTCAGTTTCTCCCACCGAAACTACCCCCAAATGGCTCGCCGTACCCGCCGCATACCAAGATTTACCCATTGACATTGACGTGTTGGTCAGTGCTGATATTTCAGTCAGTATTATTGGCTACACGAAGCATTCTCGCCCGGAATTGTTGCTTGTCGGATGGCGCAGAACCGAAACCAACAATGGCTATCGTTTACGCGGCACACTCGATACACTATTTCGCCAAGCTACCTGTAATATGGCGGTTGTTCGCGCCGACCCCACATTCCCCCAAACAAGCTTCGACAAAAATCCGACACTATCCATTTTGGTACCGATGGCAGGGGGTCCCAATGCCCCGCTGGCAATAGAGATGGCGCTAAATTTATCGTCCAATGCGACGGTCACTGTCCTGCACCTTGCCCCAACGCACACCGATACCGCCGATTTTATGGAACACCAGCAACACTTGGCACAACTGACCAGCCACTGGGCTGATATTCCACGGTTCAGCGCCAAAATTATTCGCGCCGAAAGCGTGTTCAAAGGCATTCTATCAGAAGCAGAAGTACACGATGTCACCATGCTCGGCGCCAGTGCCGAAGGAATCTTCGACCAGATTATTTTCGGGATACTGCCGGAGAAAATCGGATTACAGAATCCACACACCACCATTATTGTCAAACGGTTTGATGGTTCTGTGGGCGGTGCATTCGACCGCTGGTGGTGGCGCATAACACACGTCTTGCCCATATTGCCCGTGGAAGAACGCGCCGAGGTATACAAACAAATTCGGCGCGGAGCGCGCCCCGACATTGATTTTTTTGTGATGATTGCGCTTGCGTCTGCCATTGCCGCGCTAGGGTTGCTACTCAACAGCCCGGCAGTTATTATTGGCGCGATGCTCGTCGCACCGCTAATGTCTGCTATTTTGGGGATGGGACTGGGCAGTATTCAGGCAGACACAAAATTACTGGAATTGGCAGCCAGTGCAACCGCGCGCGGCGTGCTATTGGCAATTGTCGTCGGGTTTGTCACCAAACTGATTGTCCCTACCAATGGCGACCCCACTGCCGAAATTGTAGCGCGCACTGCCCCCTCACTGCTTGATTTGGGGGTGGCGATTTTTTCCGGTTTGGCGGGAGCATATGCACTCAGCCGCAAAGATATGTCATCATCACTGCCGGGCGTCGCCATTGCCGCGGCACTGGTTCCCCCGTTGGCAACCGTGGGCATCGGCGTGGCGTGGTTACGCTGGGACGTTGCCGGTGGCGCGATGCTACTATTTTTTACCAATCTGATTGCCATCATTGCCGCCAGTGGTCTCATCTTTTTCTTGCTGGGCTTTCGTCCGCAACACCGAAAACAACGCACGCGCATATTCCGACGGGCGGTTATCAGTTCGACCATATTGCTGGGGTTGATGATATGGGTATTGAGCAGTTTGACCATACAATCGTATAAACAAAATACGCAAAAACAAAAAATAGCTGCCGTGTTGAAACAAGAAATCAGTACAATGCCGGGTAACGTTTTGCTCGAAAACTGGCACATTGTTTCTCGTGAACCAAATGGGGTGAAGCTTGAAGTATCCATCCGTGCCCCGATAATTCCATCGCATCAACAGGCGGTTGCTTTGCAACAGAACGTTACCGCCGCGTTGGGCTATCCCGTTGCATTGACGCTTGTTTCTGTGCGAACCACCACCCTCAACCCGTTGGTTCCTCCAACCCCCACCGCGACTGTCGCGCCCGGCGACACGGCAACCGCAACACCCCCTACACGTCCCACGGCAAGCGCGGCTCCCACCCAATCGCCGTAGCCACTGCCACTGCAACGCCTGCATCTGCGGTTGTCGCTTTTTCAAAATAGCGGCATAAAGTTATGTCATCCCGGAAATTCGCACAATAAATTATCCGGAATCCATTTTCTGGATTCCCGGCTGTGTCCGTTGTTTGGGTGCTTTTGCGGGAATGACAAACGTGGCACGCCACAGAGAATACAACCCGAATTGGCTTCAACCTATAATAGACCTCTTGTAAAAGTTATGTCATTGCGAGCAAAGCGAAGCAATCTCCGTGAGCGTAATCGGAGACTGCTTCGGGGTAAAAAACACGCCTCGCAATGACAAGCCCCTCAATTCCCAAAGACCCAAATTTACTTTGCAATCGCCCTAACTGCACCCCGTTCTAGGCTTGACAGTTTCTTAAAAGAGCAGCATAATGATTTATACCAATACTCATAAAATACTACTCAAAAGGAGGATTTATGTACGTAGGGAGGTTGTTTAAACTGGGCAAAGCAGTGATGCTTGCCGCAATGATTCTGATGACCCTGCTTTTTTTGTGGTCACCATTCGAGCCGCCAATATTACGGTGGAGAGCAGTGGCACCTATGCCACCATCCAAGCGGGGGTTGATGCCGCCACCCCTGGCGACACCATTCTGGTGCAAGCCGAGACTTTTAACGAAAGTGTGGTCATCAGCAAAAGCGTGACCCTGCTGGGCGGCTATGACAGCACTTTCACCACCCGCACGCCGCGCACCAGCGTCATCAGCCCCACCGGACGCGCGCTCGTTATTAGCGGGACGGCGATACTTGTGACCGTGGACGGCTTTGAGATTGCCAACGGCGCCACTACAGGCACCGATGACGACGCGGGCATCTACGTGGACGTGAAAAACACCAGCGCCATCATCATTAACGACAACTATATCCACAATAACAATTCTGCCGCCCTAGACAACCGCTCTAACCTGCAAATCACCAACAACGTGATGAGCAACACCACCACCGCCGGCAGCGGAAATGATTACGCCGGTATCTACGCCGCCGTTACCCTCTCCGGCACGCTGACCATCACCGGCAACACCATCGCTTAGGGAGTTACAGAAAGATGTTCATCCCAGAGGCTGAGGAGGAATAGGGCGAATA
>CAYZQQ010000152.1:0-7373 GCA_964480075.1 uncultured Anaerolineaceae bacterium | reverse complement strand
GGACTGTATTATTTTGCGTCTATGTCGGCGGCAATTGTGGGTCCCATTTTAATCGGGCAGATAGTCGATTTGTTCAGCTATCGTTCGATGTTTTGGGCAGCGGCAGTGATGCTGCTGCTGGCGGTATTCTTTTTGAGCCGCGTCACCACCGGCGAAGTGATTGAGGCGTGAATGGCAACCCGAAATTTAAAACACTGACCTTGAACCTAAAAACCCTATGAACATTCTCATCACCGGCGGCGCCGGATTCATCGGCGCGGCGTTAGCAAACCGATTACTGCTTGACGGGCACACCGTGCGGGTGCTGGACGACCTCAGCGCGGGCAATCCGGACCGGCTGCACAGCGACATCTTTTTTACACGCGGCGATATGCGCGACAAGCCCAAACTTTGGCGATTGCTGAAGCGGGTAGATTGCGTGTACCATCTGGCGGCGCGGGTATCCGTGCCGGAATCCATTCTTTACCCCACTGAATATAACGACACCAATGTCGGCGGCACGGTGGCGCTGATGGAAGCTATGCGCGATGCGGGCGTGCAGCGGGTGGTACTCGCTTCGTCCGGCGCAATTTATGGCGAACAACCGCAATCGCCGGTAATGGAAGATATGTCTCCGCGCCCCACCAGCCCCTACGGGGTGAGTAAACTCAGCGCGGAACATTATGTGTCCACCATCGGGCGGTTGTGGGGCATCGAAACGGTGATTCTGCGGATATTCAATACTTTCGGACCGGAGCAACCGCTGCCGCCGGAACACCCGCCAGTGATTCCTATGATGCTCAAACAAGCATTGGGCGGCGGCTCCATTCCCATTTATGGCGGCGGCACACAAGTGCGAGATTTTGTGTTCATTGATGACGTGGTTGCCAGTTTGGTAGCGGCGGGGAAGGCGAACGGCGTGAGTCAGCGGGTCATCAACATTGGTTCCGGGCGGGGAACATCCGTCAGCGCGCTGGCGGACACAATTGCCCGGTTGACGACACGTGAATTGCACCTGCTGTCCGTGCCATCAGAGAGCGGCGGCGTGTCGCAATTGGTGGCAGATATTTCGCTGGCGAAAACATTACTGGGATATGAGCCGAAAGTTTCGCTGGCAGACGGGCTATCGTTGATGATGAAATTTGATGAGCGTTTTGCTCGATTGCAGGTTTAGGGTTTCATTCGGCGCAACAGCAACGACAAAATTGCCACAATGAGCGCCAAAACCACAATCAATCCAAAATATGCCGCCGGGTTTGCCACCGGTGCGCCCACAAACGGGCGGGCAATCACCAGCAGCAGAGCGAAAATTGCCAGCCCCCACCCCATCGAAACCAAAAACCAGCGCAATCCCCAGCCGGTTTTGCCGACCAGCGCTTTTACTTCACAACTGAATGAACAATATATCGGCTCGTCCGGTGCGATGGTGTCGCGGCGAGCAATGGATTTGCCGCACTGGGCGCAGGTGGTTTGGTCGTTCATTTTCGATTCTCTTTCGCAAAATGACACACGTCGCGCAAAGGGCAGGCGGCGCAGTTTGGTGTGCGGGCGTGGCAAATTTCGCGCCCCAGCCGGATAAACTGCAAATGCCCCGCCAAATATGTTTCCGGCGGCAGGGCGGCTTCCAAAATGTGGTGCGTTTTTTCGGCGGACGTTCCGGGTGGAATCAATCCAATCCGCCCGGTGGTGCGATGCACATGGGTATCCACCGGAAACGCGGGCATCCCCAGCGCAAACAGCAAAATGATGGACGCCGTTTTGATACCCACGCCTTTCATTTGCAAGAGCCATGCCCGGGCATCGTCCACCGGCATATCGCGCAGAAAATCAAGCGTCAGTTCTCCCCGCTGTGCAGTGATGAATTGCAGGGCGGCTTTGATGCGCGGCGCTTTTTGCCGTCCCAGCCCTGCCACCCGAATAGCGGCTTCAATATCTGCCACATCGCCGTCGCGCACAGCTTCCCATGTGCCAAAACGGGTTTTCAACCGGTTGAAGGCGCGGTCGCGGTTCAAATCGGTGGTACTCTGGCTGAGAATGGTACTCACCAATTCATTCATCGCCGATAGCGGCGGTCGCCAATCTACCGCCCCGAAAAAATTGTGCAGGCGAGTGTAGATTTCAAGAGCGGTTGGGGGTTCGGGGTTCATATTCAAAGTTTCAACTTTTATGTTTCAACAACCGGCAACCGGCAACCACCGGCAAATGACAAACGACGACAAGCAATTCCATTTCCATTTTCAATAATCCTGACTATAATAAAGTACGATAAAAAATGCAATTTAGGAGCAACTTCAAGAATGCCAGCCATTTTCCCCTTTACAGCAATTGTCGGTCAAGATAGAATGAAGCGCGCTTTGGTACTGAATGCGGTAAATCCGCAAATTGGCGGCGTGCTCATCCGCGGCGAACGCGGCACGGCGAAATCTACTGCGGCGCGAGCGTTGGCGGCGCTACTGCCAAAAATCCGCGTGGTGGCAGATTGCGCCTTCAACTGCAACCCCGACCATCCCGATCGTTTGTGCGACAACTGTCGCGAGCGCGTAGAACGGGGTGAAGCGTTGCCCGTTATCGAACGCAGGACCAAATTTGTAAACCTGCCCGTCAGCGCCACCGAAGACCGCGTGGTTGGCACGCTTGATATTGAACGCGCCATTAAATACGGCGAACGCCATTTTGAGCCGGGGGTGCTTGCCAGCGCCAATCGCGGTCTGCTGTATGTGGATGAAGTCAATCTACTGGATGACCATGTGGTTGACCTGTTGCTTGATTCGGCGGCAATGGGGGTAAATGTGGTGGAACGCGAAAGCATTTCGTTCAGCCATCCGGCGCGATTTGTGTTTGTGGGCAGTATGAACCCGGAAGAAGGCGACCTGCGCCCGCAGTTGCTCGACCGGTTCGCCCTGTGTGTGGACATTCACAGCATCAATAACCCGCAATTGCGGGTGCGCATTCTGGAACACACGCTGGAATTTGAGCGTGATGCTACCGTTTTTTACAAAACTTGGCAGCCGGAAGAGCAAAAATTGTCCGATACCATCGCGCGCGCCCGCAAAATTTTGCCGGAGGTCACATACTCCCCCGCCGACCTGCAAATTATCGCCGAGTTAATGGCAGATATGGAAGTGGACGGACATCGCGGCGATATTGTCATCCTGAAAACTGCCATCACCCATGCCGCATTTGAAGGCAGAAAAGCTATCAACACCCACGATATTTTGGTTGCCGCAGAATTGGCGCTGTCCCACCGGCTAAAACGCAAACCGTTCCAAGAAACAGAAGTGCAGTTGGAAACGCTGGCTGACCGGTTGGAAAAAATCGAATCGGATGTGTCGGAGCAAGCGCAGGCGCAAGTGATGGCTGGCGAGTCTGCCGCCTCCCCACAGGAAAAAAAAACGAACCTGACGAGCAAGATTCAGAGTCGATAGATGCTCCGCCGCCCGCCGCAGCGCCACCGCAAATTGACCCATCCAACCGTGCGGATGGCGAGCAAACGCAAGCCAACAAACCGGTGGATGTGGGCAATTTGTTCGATGTGCAACGGTTACAAACCCCGCTGGACAAACTAACTCGTACGCAGGCCGGCAAACGCAGCTATACCAAAACCGACCGCAAACGCGGGCGATATGTGCAAGCGCGTCCGGCACACGGACGCATCAAAGACGTGGCATTCGATGCCACGTTCCGCGCCGCCGCACCGCATCAACTGCACCGAGACCGCTCGCAACGGGCGCTGGCAATTGAGCGACAGGATATTCAGGAAAAAGTTCGGGTGCGGCGCACGGCAAATTTGGTGATGTTCGCCGTGGATGCCAGTTGGTCAATGGCGGCGGCAGAACGGATGGAAGCCACCAAAGGCGCTATTATGAGCTTGCTGGTGGATGCCTATCAGCGGCGGGATGAAGTCGGGCTGGTCGTCTTTCAAAAAGAACAGGCGCGGTTGGTGCTGCCACCGACATCCAGTGTGGATTTGGCAAAAAAAGCCCTGCACGACGTTCCGGTGGGCGGGAAAACCCCCCTTTCCGCCGGATTATTCTTGACGCATCAAGTTATCAAGCGGCACAAAAATGCCCACCCCGAATCACGCCCCATTATGATTTTACTGACCGATGGCGCAGGTAATGTGTCGCTGTCAAATTTACCCGCCCAAGAAGAGGCGCACATGCTGGCTCGCACCATCAAAGACGATAATATTCGCTCGGTGGTCATCAACATGGAACACCCCAGTTTTGACCGCGGATTGGCGCGAGCGCTGGCGGATGAACTCGGTGCGCCGTGCTTTACTTTGGGAGAATTAAATGCAGAAACAATCTACGAAACCGTCAAACAACAGTTGTAATGAGCGCGATGACCGTGTGCAATTTAAATTTGAATACAAATACTGCCCGATGTGCGCCGCCGAAATGGAATATCGGCACGTTTTTGGCGCACGCCGACAGCAGTGTCGCAACTGCGGATGGGTGCATTTTAAAAATTTAAAGGTTGGCGCAGGCGTTTTTGCCGAGCAAAACGACAAAATCGTGTTGGTACGGCGAGGAATCAATCCCGGCAAAAACAAATGGTGTTTCCCATCAGGATTTGTGGAATACAACGAATCACCGGCAACGGGAGCTGTCCGTGAATTTAAAGAAGAGACCGGGCTAGATGTGGAAATCATCGAGCTGATGGATGTGGTTTATTACAATGCCGATTTTCGCGGTGCGGGGATAATGGTACTCTATCGCGGAGAACTCCTCGGTGGCACACCCACCCCGATGGATGACGTGGTGGAAGTAGGCTTTTTCAACCGGGACGAAATCCCCGCCGACGATGAAATTGCATTTGAAAGCAATCGCATCGCACTGGCAAAGTGGAAAAACATGGGAAAATAGATTACTTTCGGCTGTCTAGCCATCGTTGCAACGATTTTTGGCTTTCGGCAGAAGGGATGCCTTTGATGATATGCTCTAGGCTGACATCTTCATCCAAACTTTCCCAATGGATGCCCTCGCCTTCACCAATCAGCCGCCAATCGTTGCGCTCATCCGGCGAACCGTACAGCAACCGGGGAAACCATCCCAGCGGGACCGAAATTGTACGTCCGTCTGTCAAATCCACCGACAACGAATCGTCAGAAATTTCAACACTCTGAATTTGCAGTGTATGAAGGTCAATTGTCAAAGTATTCATACCATTTTTCCAACAGCAAGGTTTGATATTGCTCAGTCAATCGGTGCAATTTTACAATCTCCGTTCGACTGAAACGCCCGCTTTTTTGAATTTTTACGGGAGATAACCAGAATTTTGCCACTTTATTTTCTCTTTCGATATGAACGTGTGGCGGCTCAACTTTATCCCCCGAATAGAAAAAGAAACGATAAGGTCCAACACGCAGAACTGTAGGCATCGGTTTCTACCTGAAAGGGTAACTATTTTTGCAAGATTGTCAACATTATCAAATCTACTGTTGCAGCAGAACCGTCTGCATCGGGTATGGAATTTCGATGTCTGCCTGCTCGAATGCCGATTTTATGGCTTTTATCGCGCGGTCTTCCGCGTCAAATATCCCGATAGTAGTCGTTTCAATCCAAAAATAGATGGTGCAATCAATAGAACTGCCGCCAAACGTATTGAACACCACCTGCGGCGCGGGGTCGTCCAGCACGCTATCCGGCGCGGAAATTGTTTCTAGCAATATCGCCGTGGCTTTTTCCAAATCAGTATCGTACGCCACCCCGACCTCCACACTGATGCGGCGGCGCGGACTGCGGGTATAGTTGGTAATGGTCCCGGCATAAACATCGGCATTGGGAATAATAACGTGCCTGCCATCCCATGTGCGCAGAGTGGTCGAGCGAACTTCAATATCAGTGACGGTGCCCCCCACTCCGGAGACCTCAATTCCGTCGCCAATGTCGAAGGGTTGCTGCACCAGCAGCAACACCCCGGCGATAAAGTTTTTGGCAATATCTTGAAATGCAAAACTGAGCGCAAATCCAACAATGCCCAACCCGGCGATGAAACTGCTCACATCGAAATTAACCTGCTGGAGCGCCACCACCGTGCCAAACGCCACCACCGACCAGCGTGCAATATGACTCATCAACAGAGATAATTCCGGGTCGACATTGCGTGATTTTAGCGTGCGGGCTACCGTTTTTTCTGCCAGTTTTGCCACATAGAGCGACAGCAAAAACATAACCAGCGCAACGGTCAGTTTCGGCAAAAAAAATATCGCTTGTGCCAATAGATTTTCAAAATACGATTGCGTCAATTCCATGCATCCCTCCGCAGCGGTTACTCGGAAACTATACCACTAACAAGAGGGCAATCCAAAAAATAGCCCGCTTTCAGAAAGGAGTACGGTTCAATGATGGATACCCCGGTAGACGAATTTGATGACCTTTTTAATCGAAGTTCACGTCCTGCCACCCGTCGTTATGGCATTGTAATTGGCGGCTCGCTAAATAAAGGGCTAGAGGTGCGCCTTGATGCCGGTACGGCTGTTGAAGATATGGCGGTGGGACGGTATGTGGTCATCGAAGGACAGCAACGCCGTTTTTTTGGCATGGTTGGGGACGTGGAGTTGGGTGTCACCAACAAAGATGTTCAAACGATGCCCCCCGACATGAGCGACTCCTATGTGCGAGAAGTGTATCAGCGCACGATGGTGTATGGGACGCTGCATGTCAGCCCGCTGTTGGTGCTGGATGATGCCGCCGCCGAACCGCGTCCCGTTAAAACCGTACCCGGACATTTTTCTACTGTCCGCGCCGCCACCGAAGAAGATATGAACGTGGTATTTGGTCCGGAAGATGAAACCCATTTTTACATCGGCGAGCCGCTGGATATGGCGGACGTGCCGGTGAATATTGATTTGCAGCGGATGGCAGAACGGAGCGTCGGCGTGTTTGGCAAAAGCGGCACCGGCAAATCATTTCTCACCCGTATTTTGCTGTCGGGGATGATCCAAAAAAATGCCGCGGTCAGTTTGATTTTTGACATGCACAACGATTATGGCTGGCAAATTCAAACCGAAGGGCATACATCCGTGAAAGGATTACGGCAATTATTTCCCAACCGGGTGGCAATTTTCACGCTGGATGAAGATAGCTCGCGCCGCCGAAACGTTCAGCCGGATTTTGTGGTCTCCATGCGCTGGGAAGACATCTCCCCGGAAGATTTGGAAATGCTGAAAGTGACCCTCGATTTGAGCGACCAGATGATTGGCGCGGCATACACGCTGAACCGCCATTGGGGGAAAAACTGGATTCAACGATTGCTGGACGCGGAGAAAGATGAACTTGATGCATTGGCAGAAAACACTACGGTGATGAAAGCCAGCGTCGCCGCGTTGAGCCGCCGTTTGGAACGGTTGGAGCGGTTCGATTTTATCTGCGACACCATTCAAAAAGATA
>CAYZQQ010000151.1:0-7377 GCA_964480075.1 uncultured Anaerolineaceae bacterium | reverse complement strand
ATACACCAAACCGATGATGCGCGAACCGGATGGTACAATTCATGAATTGAATCGGCTGGACGCAAAAAATCGCATTCCTCTGCCTCACGATATTCCCCTTAAATTTATAGCGCGATTGTGGTACTGGGCAATGCAGGTTGATGCAATTGTGGTCGGCGATCAGGTAGCGGAAATAGTCGGCGGCGTGGTGGACGGAAGCATTCGGGCGGCGCTGGAAGAATTGGGGCGCACCGAGCGGCTCATCGCAGTTGATTCGCGGGTGCGGGGTAATCTGTTTCGCAATGTGGTGTTGAAATTAAATGCATCCGAAGCTGTTCGCGCCAGCGGGCAATCCTCCCCCGATGCCGCCGCGCACGCCCTTTTTGAGCAAACGGGGAAACCTGTTTTTGTCACGCGGGAAGCATCTGGCATAACGGTAGTTGCAGGTGATGAAACGGGTTCGGTGGCGGGGCTATCGGTACCCCCGCCGATTGATCCGGTCGGCGCGGGCGATGCAGCTATGGCGGGCATTGTCTGCGCTCTGCTGGGAGGCGCGTCGCCCACCGAAGCCGCGGCAGTGGGTAATTTAGCCGCCGCCGTCACCGTGCAGAAAATCGGTACCACCGGCGTGGCATCCGTAGCAGAAATACTGGCGCTGGCGGCGCAACATTATATCGAAAAATGACTCTCGTCAAAAATAGTAGTTTCAAACACATACAAATCGGCAGAGCGCCACGAACCGGGCGGCAGATGCGCTTTTTGGCAGACCGCCTCTAAAAATTGTTGTCGCCCCCACCCACGGTCGGTGGCGACTTGCGGCAGCAACAAACCCACCGCGCCATTTTTGCGGATGATAATGCCATGCAGTCCAATTTTGAGCTTCTCCGGGTCGTCAAGTTTTTGCGGCACGGATAGCGCCGAAATTTCAATCTGAATATCAGATAATTCCGCAGCAGTCACCGGCAAGAAACGATAATCTCGGCTGGCGGCGGCAAGCGCCATCTCTTGCACCGTGCGGTATAACGGCGTCTGCACACCTTCCACGCGCCCGATGCATCCGCGCAGCGCATGATGTTTGCCAGAAATTGTCACAAACGCACCACATTTTTCGTGTAATGCCGCAGGAAGGTCGCGCGGCAAAGCATGCTTTTCGCCCGTCAAAAATTCAATGAGCGCATTTCTGGCAATTTGCAATAGCAGACGCTTCTCGGTATCATTCAAATGAAGGGGGTCCGACATATCGCACCTCGGATATTTGTTTCAATCTTCAGGTTAATGTTTCACATTTATTATACCACAATCTGCACACAGGAGATGAAAAATGGACATTTTGGGCATTGATATTGGTGGGTCCGGCATAAAAGGCGCACCGGTAGATGTTGAAACCGGGCAATTGACCGCAGCGCGATTTAGACTGCCGACCCCCCAACCCGCTACCCCGAAAGCGGTGAGCAAAGTGGTGGCAAAAGTTGTTCGCCATTTTAAGTGGCACGCGCCCATCGGCATTACGTTTCCGGCAGTGGTGCAAACCGGCGTTACGCTCAGTGCGGCAAACGTGGATAAAAAATGGATCGGCGCACCGGCACAGCAGTTGTTGGCAGATGCCACCGGTTGCCCCGTGTTGATACTCAACGATGCCGATGCCGCCGGAATCGCCGAAATGACGTTTGGCGCCGGAAAAAATCAATCCGGTGAGGTGATGATTTTGACACTGGGCACGGGTATCGGTAGCGCCATTTTTGTGAATAGTGTTCTGGTTCCCAATACTGAATTGGGACATTTGGAAATGGGCGGCGTAGATGCCGAAGATTATGCCTCTGACCGCATCCGCAAAACTGAAGATTTGAACTGGAAAAAATGGGGCAAACGGGTGAATAAATATTTGACAGTGCTGGAACGGCTTTTTTCGCCGGATTTGTTTATTATCGGTGGTGGCGTGAGTAAAAAATTCGAGCGATATGCCGAATTTCTCACATCCCGTGTGCCGGTTGTGCCCGCCGAGTTACGCAACGAAGCGGGCATTGTGGGTGCGGCGTTGGCGGCAAAATCGCTGGTGGACGATGCCACCGCTGCGTGATATGCCGCAACCGGCTGCCGCCGCCGATACAAAACCCATTCGTCCCGTAAAGCGCGAGATGCGTCGCTGGGTAATTCGCGTAGCCGTTGCAGTGTCACTACTCATCATCACCCTCTTTTTATTCTCTCCACCCCTCAGCTTCGATGGCAAAGCGTGGACGGTCGGGCGTGCCGTGTGCCATCAGCTCCCCACACATTCGTTCACGGTAAATGGGCAGCAATTGCCGCTGTGCGCCCGCTGCACAGGAATTTATTTGGGGGCGGTAATGGGGCTGGCGGGATTTTTTATGCTGGGACGCCAACGGTCGGTGCAATGGTCGCCGACGCCGGTGCTGGCGATACTGGTGGGGTTTATCATCGTGCTGGGAGTCGATGGCATCAACGCATTTTTGCACGATTTGCCCCATGCGCCATCGCTGTACGAACCGCAAAACTGGCTGCGGCTTATCACCGGCACGTTTCACGGGTTGGCAATGATTGCCATTTTGTTGCCATTGGTGAATGAAACGTTGTGGCACCCGGAAGTGGCGAACCCCGAACCCATTATCAAGAATTTTCGGGAACTGGTGAGATTTATGCTTGGTGGGGTGGGCGTGATTTTGCTGGTGCTGTGGCGCCCGCCATTTATGTTGTACCCGCTCACGTTTTTCAGCTCGTTTGGGGTGATATTGATGCTGATGCTCATCAACACCGTGTTTGCCACGCTGCTTTTGCGGCGCGAAGGGGTCGCGCGCACAGGGAACGACATTGTTTTGCCGCTGTTGGGAGGGTTGGCGTTGGCAATTTTAATTATTTGGGGAATGAACGAATTTCGGACGGCGGTGGGGGTGCTGGTCGGCGTGCCAATTTGAGAATCAGGACGCGAAAGAACATTTCAATACTCGAAACTTGAATAGACCTCTTGCATAAGTAGCTAAATTAGTATAAACATGTGTAGGTCACGCTTGTAGCGTGACGAATTATCAAGGTGTCACGTTAAAAACGTGACCTACATGACTTTTGCAAGAGGTCTAATACGTATCATCTCAATAAATCGGGGGGCTGTATTGTAGGAGCAGAGCATTGCTCTGCCCCTACCGGACGACCACAAGGGCCGCCTCCACATTTTGAGAAGATACTCTAATACTGTAATTTGAATCTGGAAACCAGAAACTCGGAGCAGACCTATGACCATCATTCTGAAATGCCTGACCTGCCAAACCGAATATACCGCCGATGACGTGCGGTATCGCTGCGATTGCGGCGGATTGCTGGATGTGTGCCATGATTTTCCGCACATTTCACGCGGTCTGTTCGATGGGCGAAAAACTGCCGCCCCCATGCCGCACCCATCCCCACTCACCGATTCGGGCGTTTGGCGGTATCGGGAACTGATTTTACCTGCCACCGATGCCGAAATCGTCAGCCGCCGCGAAGGGAATACCACCCTCTATCGGCACGCGCGACTTTCGAATTATGTCGGCGTGAGTGAATTTTTTGCCAAACACGAAGGCGAAAATCCCACCGGCTCATTTAAAGACCGCGGTATGACCGTCGGCACAACCCAGGCGAAGCGCGTCGGCGCGCGGGCGGTGGCGTGTGCGTCCACCGGCAACACCTCCGCGTCGCTGGCGGCATACGCGGCGGGGGCGGATTTGCCCGCACTGGTGTTCATTCCGGCAGGGAAAATCGCGGCGGGGAAACTGTCGCAGGCGCTGGCGTATGGTGCAAAAACGCTGCAAATTGACGGCGATTTTGATGACGCAATGACGCTGGTCGAAAAAGTGTGCAATGAATTGGGCGTGTATCTGCTTAACTCGCTCAACCCCTTTCGGCTGGAAGGGCAAAAGGCAATTGTGTTTGAGATTTTGCAGGGGTTCGGCTGGAATCCGCCCGACTGGATTGTGCTGCCCGCCGGAAATTTGGGCAACACATCCGCTTTTGGGAAGGCGTTGTTTGAAGCGAAAACGTTGGGGTTGATTGACCGGTTGCCCCGCATCGCATCGGTGCAGGCAGCGGGCGCGAGCCCGTTTTATCAAAGCTACAAAACCGATTTCCGCGAGCACATCACCGTCAAAGCCGAAACGATTGCCACCGCCATCCGCATCGGCAATCCGGTGAGCTATGAACGCGCCATCCGCGCGCTGGAATGGACCAACGGGCTGGTGGAATCGGTGACGGATGACGAAATTATGGATGCCAAAGCGGCGGTGGATGCGGCGGGCATCGGGTGCGAACCGGCATCGGCGGCATCGGTGGCGGGCACACGGAAGCTGGTGGCGCAGGGCATCATTCATCCCGATGAAACCGTGGTGAGCATTTTGACGGGGAATTTACTGAAAGACCCCGGCGCGACGGTAGCCTATCACACCGGAGAATGGAAAAACGCGCGGCTGGCAAATGCACCGGTGAAAGTTGCGGCGGATGTGGATTCGGTGCGGCGGGTGATTGAGACATTGATTTAATCGGAGGTACGCTTTGAAGGTTGATTTTTCGCCGCAGGAAAAGCGGGAAATTATTGCGGCAATTCAGAAATATTTTTCCGAAGAACGGGACGAGGAAATCGGGAATCTGGCGGCGGAGATGTTGCTGGACTTTTTTGTGGAGGAAGTTGGCCCGGTGATTCATAACCGCGCCATTGCCTCCGCGCGGAAGGCGCTAAAATCGCAGTGGGAAGAGATGGAATTTCGGCTGTTTGAACTGGAAAAACAACTGCCACGGAGGAAATGATGAAACGGGAAGACGCATGGAATATCATTTGTGAATTTACCGAAAGCGAATCGCTGCGGCGGCACATGCTCGCGGTTGAAGCCGCCATGCGCGCCTATGCGCGCCATTTTGGGGAAGATGAGGCATTGTGGGGCGTTGTCGGGCTGCTGCACGATTTTGATTATGAGCAGAACCCGGAAGTCGGCGAAAACGGACATCCCAACACCGGCGCACCGATTTTACGGGCGCGCGGGGTGGACGAGCCCATCGTCCGCGCCATTTTGTCGCACGCCACGGAGGTCACAGGAGTGACACGGGACAGTTTGCTGGAAAAGGCGCTCTTCGCGGTGGATGAGCTGACCGGATTGATTCAGGCGGTGGCGTATGTGCGCCCGTCGAAAGATATTCGGGATGTGAAAGTAAAATCGGTGAAGAAAAAATGGAAAGCGAAACAATTTGCGGCGGGGGTGAATCGGACAGACATTGAAGCGGGCGCGGCGGATTTGGGCGTGGACTTGTGGGAGCATGTCGGGCGGGTGCTGGAAGCTATGCAGGGCATCGCGGCAGAACTCGGCGTGGATGGCTCTGCGGCGTAGTTTCTGCTCAAGTTTGCCATAACGAGGGGCTTGTGTTATAGTAGCCGACGTTGCGTTTTCACAAGGTGGAAGCCAACTTTTCTGCGCTTGCCGGGAGCAAGCGCCATAGACCATAGGAAAGGAGGAACTAAAGAAATGCGTACGTACGAAATGATGGTGATTTTCCATCCCACGCTGGATGAAAGCGCTGTTGCCGCAGAAGCCGAAAAAACGGCGGAACTCATCAAATCAAATGGCGGCGAAGTGACGAAAATATCTATATGGGGGAGACGGAAACTCGCGTATGCCGTCAACGACCAATTAGAAGGGTCGTATGTAATGTTCTATTTTGCTTTGGAGCCGTCAGCGCTGAAACCATTTGAATTCAATCTGAAACTCGATGACAATGTGTTGCGTTTTATGACTGTCAAAGCAGATAGCGTACCGGGCGAAACTGCCCCGACTAAAGAGGTTGAAGCTGCTGTCGAAACGGTTGAAGTTGCAGAAGTTGACAGCCAAACTGAATCCCCCGTTGTTGAAATCGAAGCCGAAGTTGAAGTAGTGGAAGTTGCAGAAGTAATGGCGGAAGCGGATAATCAAGCCAAAGCCCCCGTTGTTGAAGGCGATGCCGAAATTGCCGACACTGAAGCATAGAATGGGTTTTTAACAATTACGACAACAAATTAGGCACACAAAGGTTTGATACAAACTTATGAGTCGTGGGCTAAATAAAGTAATGATTATTGGGAATGTGGGGCGAGAACCTGAGTTGCGCTTCACAGCAGCAGGGAAACCCGTTACATCGTTCAGCGTGGCAGTGAGTCGTCGCTGGACAGATTCAAAAGGACAACGGCGCGAAGAAACCGAATGGTTCAACGTGGTCGCATGGGCAAATCTGGCAGAAATCTGCTCGGATTTTCTGTACAAAGGGTGTCAAGTTTACGTGGAAGGTCGCCTGCAAACGCGCCACTGGGACAACGATAGCGGTCAGCGGCAATTCCGTACCGATGTGGTCGCCAACGAAGTAACCATTCTTGGGCGTACCCGCAACAACAGCCATAGTACTGAGCCGATGGACGACAATGAATCGCTGGCAGACCCCCTGCTTTCAGTAGAAGAATACAGCTAGCAAAAGAGGTAAAAATGGCTGAACAGAGAAGAAATAACCATCGTCGCCGATTTATCCGGCGCAGAAAAGTGTGCGCATTTTGTGTTGACCACGTAAAGTATATCGACTGGAAAGACGTGGACACCCTAAAACGTTACATTATGCCGAATGGCACGATGCGCGGTCGGCATAAAACCGGAACGTGCGCCAAACATCAACGGCAGTTGGCTACCGCCATTAAACGCGCCCGCTTTATGGCGTTGCTGCCATACACAACTGCACACGTACGGGCTTCTGGTTTTAACCGACGGTAAATGCAACACTCATCGTCACAAAAATTACAAAGAAAGTAATAACGCGGGTAGCCCGGTCGGTTGCCCGCGTATTTTTTGGAGATCCCTTATATGGCGAAGAAAATACCCGCATCATTTGTAAATCGCAGGCACGTCGCACGCGCCCAAAAAGAGGCAGAAGAACGCCGAAAAATAATGTTGGCAATGGGAGGACTTGTCGTGGTCATCCTGATTGTGCTGGCGTGGGGATGGCTGCAAACCTATTATTTTACCCCTCGAAAACCGATAGTGGAAGTGAACGGCGTAAAAATCACGCAGCAGAATTATCAGCACCGGGTGTTGTATGAACGGTTTTTGCTCGATGAGCAAATGCAGCTCGTTCAGCAACAATATCAGCAAATTGCCACGACATTTAAAGATTCGCCGGAATTACTTAAATCATTCCAAGACCAAACCAACCAGCAGCTCAATCAACTCTACTCTCAGCGAACCAATCTGGACCGCTCGGTTGTTGATGAGATGATAGAAGAAGACCTTACGGCAGAAGAAGCGGCAAAACGTGGCATTACCGTTTCTGACGATGAAGTTACTGCCAGCTACGACCGCATTGCAGCAGCACGGAGCGGTGGATATACCGAACCTTCGGCGCAAGAAACAG
>CAYZQQ010000150.1:0-7392 GCA_964480075.1 uncultured Anaerolineaceae bacterium | reverse complement strand
CCCGCATGGTCATAGACCCCGAATTTAAAGATAGACTTTTAAATGCACCCATACAGCTAGATAACAGTTTGACGGGCAAAGCAGTAAAAGCGCGTCGCGGAATGATATTTAATAAAGTGTACAATATGGAAGGTGGCTATCAAATTCCCGGAACCACCGCCGACGAAGACGAAAGGTTGCTGTGCGTCCCGTTAATTGTGGATGACGTGGCGCTGGGGGCGATGACAGTCAACCGTATGACAGATGATTTCTCAAAAAACGATTTGTGGCTGGCAGAAGCCTTTGGGCGTTATGCCGCCATCGCTTTGAAAAACGCACAGATGGTGCAGGCTTTGCAACAGAGCGAAACCCGTTTCCGCAATGTTTCGGAACTTACGTCTGATTACTCGTTTGAGTATCGGGTAAACGCTGATTATTCGCTGGAAAATGAATGGGTGACGGGGGCGCTGTATCACATCACCGGCTATTCGCCGGAAGAACTCCAAACACGCGGCGGCTGGGAAAGTATCATCTATTTTGAAGATTTACCCATTTCCACCCGGCGTTTCAAAGACCTGTTGAACAACGAAGCCACCATGGTGGAATACCGCATTATCACCAAATCCGGCGATGTGCGCTGGGTGCGCAATTATGCTCGCCCGGAATGGAGCGATACCGAACAGCGCGTGGTGCAAATATTCGGCGCGGTGCAGGATATTACCGAGACGAAAGAAGCCGAAGCACGATTTCGGGTATTATTTGATAATCTACCGGCTGCATGTTGGACGTTTAACCGTGACGGATACATTTTAGAATGGAACAACACCGCCGCACGAGTCTATGGCTGGTCGGCAAAAGAAGCGGTGGGCAAAACCATGTTTGAGCTGATGGTTCAGCCGGAAAACGTTGAGCGCACCAAAGAAAGTATCGCCGCTGTCTTTCGCGGCGAAGAAATCCTGGATTTGGAATTTGAAGACGTGACGGCTGACGGACGTAAACAGGTATTTTTATCAAACGGATATCCACTACAAAATGCTGCGGGAGAAATAGAAAAAGGCGTGTTTGCTGAAATTGACATCACGGTGCGGAAAAAGGCAGAAGCGGCTTTGCAAGAAAACGAATTGCGCTATCGTACCCTGTTTGAAGCCATCAATAGCGGGGTAGCGGTCTATAAAGCGGTGAATGGCGGCAATGATTTTGTTTTTACCGATTTTAATCGCGCCGGTGAGCAAATGGGGAATGTTAACCGTGCCGATGTTATCGGCAAATCTGTGGCGAAAATATTTCCGAACGTGGTAGAATTTGGCTTGTTTGACGTGTTTCAGCGGGTATGGCGCACCGGTATCGCCGAACAATTTTCATTGATTATTCGCAAAGAGGAGCGGATAAAAGGTTGGCGAGAAAATTTTGTCTACAAGCTCCCGTCGGGCGAAATTGTTGCCGTCCACGAAGATATGACCGTGCAAAAGCAAGCGGAAGAAGCGCGCGAACATATGTTGCGCCAATACCAAACGCTGGCAGAAAACGCACCCTATGCTATCGCCCAAGTTGGCGCAGACGATATAATTCAATACCTTAACCCTAAATTTACCCAAATTTTCGGATACGATATTAACGATATTCCAAACATGGCGGCATGGTTTGAAGCCGCATATCCCGACCCGGAACATCGGGCGATGATTGAAGAAAACTGGGGGCGGGTGTGGCAGCAATTTGAAGATAAGAATGCTCCCCAACCCCATAAAATTACGACCGTGACTGCCAAAGATGGTCACACGGTGGTCACGCGATTTCACCGAGAGCGGTTACAGAATGGGACAGCTTTGGTTACAATGGAAGACATTACCGCTCAAAAAGAAACCGAAGCGGCATTGAAAGAAAGTGAAGCGCGATTGCATCAGACACAAAAAATGGAATCCATCGGCACACTGGCGGGCGGCATCGCGCACGATTTTAACAACCTGCTCACCGCCATCAACGGGCATGCGGAACTGGGTTTGATGATATTGCCGCCAGACCATCCCGTCCGCGAGCATTTAGAAGGGGTGCTTGACGCGGGCAAACGCGCGGCGACATTAACCGGTCAACTGCTGGCGTTCAGCCACAAGCAAATGTATCGCCCCCAAACCGTGTATATCAATGAACAGATAACCGGTTTACAGCGGATGCTTCGCCGTCTTATTAGTGGAGATATTGCGCTTGAAACAGACCTGATGCCCGACCTGCCGCCCATCAATGCCGACCCCAGCCAACTGGAGCAAATTGTGGTTAACTTGACGATTAATGCACGCGATGCAATTTATGACCAGCCGGACCCCATACGCCTCAAACGCATCATTATGGCAACAACCACCATCAATATTGATCCATTGATGGCTCATTTATATCCCGATTCTCCCCCCGGTGAGTATGTGCGTCTTTCGGTCAAAGATACCGGCGTGGGAATACCCACCGAACTTCAAAAGAAAATTTTTGAACCGTTTTTTACCACCAAAAGAATGGGACGGGGAACCGGGTTGGGACTGGCAACAGTTTACGGCATCGTTAAACAAAATAAGGGTAATATTACTGTGTATAGCGAACCCGAAAAAGGAACAACGTTTCACATTTACTTTCCCGTCGCAAATGAAGCCATCACGCACCGAAAAAATACACCGAATAATGCAACATCGCTGCCGGTTGGCACGGAGACTATTTTGCTGGCAGAGGACGATTCACAAGTGCGCTCTTTTGCCGTCGATTCGTTGCAAACGTTGGGCTATCAGGTGTTGGCGGCAGAAACCGGCACGCAGGCGCTTGATGTGTTGGCGCAACAAAATTTATCTATTGATTTGCTGATAACCGATGTGATTATGCCCGAAATGGATGGCGTGCAGTTGGCGAACAGACTAAAAAAAGAGTTTCCCGATGTGCCGGTACTTTTTATGTCTGGCTACACCGATGATTTAATCGGGCGCAAAGGAGCGCTGGCGCAAAAAACCAACTTTTTGGAGAAACCATTTTCAATCCGGGTGCTGGCGCAGTTGGTGCGGTCGGTGCTGGATGAAAAAAAATATGATGCGGGTGGATAGATGAAGGCGATGCATTTGCCGTGCAAAAATAGGAAAATGTAATGAAAAATTCGGTGTATATTGCCACCAGCCTTGATGGTTTTATTGCCCGCAAAGACGGTGCGCTCGATTGGCTGCCCGGCAGTGACGAGGCAAACAACGAGCCATCCGGCGATGAAGATTTTGGTTTCAACGCATTTATGGCTTCGGTAGATGCTTTGGTAATGGGACGCAAAACGTTTGAAATAGTGGTGGCGTCGGGACACTGGTTTTACGACAAAAAACGAGTGGTGGTTCTCAGTCGCACG
Organism: uncultured Anaerolineaceae bacterium; assembly: GCA_964480075.1. Classification (GTDB taxonomy): domain Bacteria; phylum Chloroflexota; class Anaerolineae; order 4572-78; family 4572-78; genus JANTHQ01. Next base: position 4,055 of record CAYZQQ010000150.1, on the reverse strand, counting down.
CTGACGCGCTTGCCTGCATCGGTACCCGACACCGTTGAAATTCGAGCAGGATCTCCGGCGGTATTGGTGGCAGACCTCGCGGCAGAAGGCGTAAAACACATCTATGTTGATGGCGGGCAAACCATCCAACAGTTTTTAAATGCGGACTTAATTGATGACATCACCATCACCCGCGTTCCGGTCATCATCGGCAACGGAATCCCGCTGTTCGAACCGGTGGAACGGGACATAAAATTGAAGCATCTTGAAACAAAAGCGTTTTCAAATGGTTTTGTGCAAAGCCATTATCGTGTTAAACAATAAACCTCTTGCATAAGTAGCTAAATTAGCATAAACATGTGTAGGTCACGCTTGTAGCGTGACGAATTATCAAGGTGTCACGTTAAAAACGTGACCTACATGACTTTTGCAAGAGGTCTAATAAATGTATCTTCTCAAAATATCGGGGCAAAGTAGTGTGTTTTTCTCGTAGGGACAGCCCAATGGGCTGTCCCCTACCCTGAATTATTGAGAAGATACTAATAAATCTTAAATTAAGTTGAGGGTTTAATTCCCCACGGCTTGCCACGTTTGTCATTCCCGCGAAGGCGGGAATCCAGAAAATGGATTCCGGATATTCTTCTCCGAAAAATTCCGGAATGACAGGTTGATACCCCGTAGCTTGCTACGGGGTATATTCATTTGTTGAGGTGAGGTTAAAATAACCTGTGACCACATTCGATACCATTACCGCAAATTTACGCAATCCGTTTGCCCGCGATGATGCGGGCGAGAAAAAATTCGGCACGATTGACGGTGTTTTTCTGCCCACCGTACTGACCATTCTGGGCGCAGTGATGTATCTGCGCACGGGCTGGGTGGTGGGCAACGCCGGGCTGCTCGGCGGCGCGCTCATCATTTTGCTGGCAAATGTCATCACGCTGGCAACCGGGCTGTCCATCGCTTCTGTGGCGACGAATATCCGCATGGGGGCAGGCGGCGCATTTTCCATCATCGCCCAATCGCTGGGGCTGGAAGTGAGCGGCAGTGTGACCGTGCCGTTTTATCTGGCGCAGGCGATTTCGGTGGCATTTTACATTTTCGCGTTCAGCGAAGGCTGGCTGCGTATTTTCCCCAACCATCCGGCATGGGCAGTGGTTTTCGGCGCATTTGGGGTGATTTTTGCCATTGCCTATTTTAGCGTCAGTTTGGCGGTGCGGGTGCGATACCCCATTTTAATTATTATCATCGCTTCGCTGATTGTCGTCTTTTTAGGCAGTTTCCATGTTTGGGGGGCGCAGGGTATCACCCAAACGCCGGAACTGTGGGGCAGTTTTCCCGCCGGTAATTTTTGGTCGGTGTTTGCTGTGTTTTTCCCGGCGGTGACGGGTGTGCTGGCAGGGGTGAACATGTCCGGCACACTGAAAAACCCGCGCCACAGTATTCCGCGCGGACTCATCAGCGCCATTGTGGTGACGATGGTGGTTTATCTGGGATTGGCATACTGGGTTTCGCTGGTGGCAACGCCCGCCGAGCTGGTTTCTAATTTCACCATTATGGTAGATCGTTCGGTGTGGGGACCGGCGGTGCTGGCGGGTATTCTGGCGGCAACATTTTCCGCCGCGCTGAACTCGCTGGTGGGTGCGCCCCGTGTGCTGCGTGCCATCACCGAGCATGATATTCTGCCCGGCGGCGAATTTTTGGCGAAGCGGTCGGCATCAGGCGAACCGCGAAATGCTATGTGGGTCACGGGCGGTATCGCGCTGGTCACGTTGCTTTTCGGGCTGACGGGCGGCGGGCTGAACGCCATCGCCCCGCTGATGACCATGTTTTTCCTGATAACTTATGCCGTGCTGAACGGGGTGGTGGTGCTGGAGCAATCACTGGGACTCATCAGCTTCCGTCCCCATTTTAAAATTCCGCGCATCGTGCCGATTATCGGCGTGGCGGGGTCGGTCATCACCATGTTTTTAATCAACCCGCTGTTCAGTTTGGTGGCAGTGGTGGTTATCATCGGCTTGTATGTTTATCTCTCCCACCGGCAACTGAAAAATCCGTTCAGTGATGTGCGGAGCGGGCTGTTCGTCACACTGGCAGAATGGGCGGCGATGCGCGTCATCACCATGCCGTCATCGCAAGAGCGAGCGTGGCGTCCCAGCTTGCTGGTTCCCGCGCAGTCAGAATTGGAATTGCTGGGCTGCTATCGGTTTTTGAAAGCGCTGACATATCCGCGCGGCTCGGTGCATTTGGTGGGCATTTATCGCCCCGGAAAAAAATTTCAGGTGGAACCCATTACCCAATTTGTGGAAGCATTTACGCTCGATGGTATTTTTGCGCGGGCAGCGCTGGTAGAAAGTGATGATTTTCAACGGGCATTACATGCCGGGCTGGATGTGCTCAGTGGAACATTTTTCCACCCGACGGCGCTTTTTTTGCCGGTAAATAAAGGAACCAAAACCGCATTGCTGCAACGGGCTATTGACCGTGCCAAAGAGGATGGTATGGGTGCCATTTTATATGCCCAGCATCCATCGGTGCTGTTAGGGCGCGAACAAACTATCAACGTGTGGATCCGCGAGCAAAGCCCCAATTGGGAAATTGGGATGCGATTGACCAATTTAGATTTATCGCTGTTGCTGGCATATCAGTTGCGGGGGCAGTGGCAGGGAACCATTCGGCTGATAACGGTAATTGCAGATGAAACAGAACGCGCCAACGCCGAGGAGTTTTTTAGCCGATTGATAGATTTGGGCAGAATGCCGCGTAACACCTGCACCATTGTGTCGGCGGGAAAATTGGACGCTTTTTTGCCCCATGCACCACAGGCTGACTTGAATATTTTTGGATTGCAAACAACGGTATCGGTGAGATTTGTTGAAAAAATGGTTGGAAAAACGAAGGCATCGTGTATTTTTGTGCGTGATTCGGGGAATGAAAGCGCGTTGGCGTGAGTGGGGGGGATTTAAAAAACAGTCCACAGATGCACACAGATTCATAATTTATGTGCGAAAATCTGTGTTCCTCTGTGGACTGTAAAAGCCGTCAATCTCCAACTATTGAATGATATTCAGTGTCGGCTCGGTGGTGGCTTGGTCGGCGGTTTCCGGCGAAAGGTGGAAAATGCTGACCAGTGCGGCGGTGCTGCGTGATACTTTTCGGATAGCCTGCGCTGATGCCGTTTCCGGATTGCGCACCACAATCGGTGTGCCTTGGTCGCCGCCTTCGCGCACGGCAATTTCAATGGGGATTTCGCCCAAAAAGGCGATGTGATTTTCATCCGCCATTTTTCTGCCGCCGCCGTGACCGAAAATATCGTAGCGGGAGCCCGTATCAGGGGCGATGAAATAGCTCATATTCTCTATCAATCCCAAAATGGGCACATTCAATTGACGGAACATACCAATGCTGCGAATCACATCGCTGGTTGAAACTTCTTGCGGGGTGGTAACAATCACTGCGCCGGTCAGGCTCATGCTCTGCGCCAAACTGAGGCTGGCATCGCCGGTGCCGGGGGGCAGGTCGATGATTAAATAGTCTAAATTGCCCCAATCCACATCTTCTAAAAATTGCCGAATGGCGCCATGCAGCATCGGTCCGCGCCAAATGAGCGGCTGTTTCGGGTCAACCAAAAAGCCCATACTGATGAGCTTGACGCCGTGCCCCACCGGCGGGACAATTTTGCCGTTGAAGGCTTTAGGTTTGGTGTCCACACCCATCATCAATGGAATGTTGGGTCCGTAAATATCGGCGTCCAACAGCCCGACTTTTGCACCTTCCAGTGTCAGCGATAGCGCCAGGTTGGTGGCGACGGTGCTTTTGCCCACGCCGCCTTTGCCGCTGGCAACCGCGATGGTGTTTTTAATGCCCATTTCCAGTTTGCCCATCAAACGAGCATCGGCGGGTACCTGCGATTCGAGATTGATTTCCACGCCGGTGACGCCGGAAATCTGTCGCACGGCGGCATCGCATTCGGCTTGAATTTGCCCTTTGAGCGGGCAGGCGGGGGTGGTGAGTATCACGTCAAAGGTGATGTCTCCACCGGAGATTTGGACATTTTTAATCATATTTAATGAAAC
>CAYZQQ010000149.1:0-7410 GCA_964480075.1 uncultured Anaerolineaceae bacterium | reverse complement strand
GTTTGTCGCCGGTAAACATCCGGGCGCGACTCTTGCCAAAGCTCATCGCCTGATTGTTGGAGCCTTGTGCCTGCCGTAGCATAAAAAACAGCAGCCCGCCAATAAGCAACAATGGCAAAATGGTAATCGCCAAATTACCCCAATTTGTCCATGGACCGTCCGGCTCAATTGCAATTGTTATGTTTGCCAATTCACCGGTGCTGACGCCCAGTCCGGTCATCATATCGAAGAACGACACCCCCGGTTCTTTTCGGGCAATCTGTGTTTCCGGTTGGTCGTAATATTCCACTATCAAATCGTCATTGGTTTTTACGGTAATTTGTTTAATGGTTCCTTGCTCAATTTGGGCTGCCAGCGTGCTGATGTCCAGCTCTTTAGGCTGGGTGCGGTTACCAAAAACACTCATAACCAGTGCCACAATCGCTGCGACAATCAGAATGTATATAAAGCTATTTTTGAAGAAAGTTGACCGCAAGTGTACCTCCAAACGGTATAAAAATTACACTATTAATATTATAGCCAGTTGTACGTGAAATAGCGAATAATTTTTTAACACGTAAACTTACAAATTACAATCATTTAATTTACACGAATCTCTTGCAAAATCAAAGTCCGGTCATCTGTTTTTAGCGTTCCGGCAGAGCTAACGGGTAATCCTTCATTTGTTTCGGGGTCAACCCATGCCAGTCGAAGTTGATATGCGCCCGCAGAAATGTGGTCGGGAATGATGAGCTGGTAGGCATCCACAATTTGTTGCGATGCCAGCCAGCTCAGCGTGGGGCGCGTGCCGCGTGTGGGAGTGCTCTGGTATTCGGCGATGCGTTGCCCATTGGGAGTGGTGAGTTGCAACAAAACGTCGTAGTTTTTGCGGGGCGGGTTTATCGCCTGCCAATAAAGAGTCAGGGGGATGGTGTCATCATGATGGTAGAGTACTTTTGGCAGTTCAAAGGCGACCAGCATAATTTGATTATCGAAATTTGCCCTGACCGATACTTTTGTTCCCGAACTGACTTTAAGCGACACGGGGGTTTTTTCGGATAACAATGTCTGCCCCGCCGGTGATTGCTCCAGCACGGTGCCGGGCGGCTCTAAACTCCACACTTCAATTGCTTGCGGCGATAATTTGGCATCTTTTAATTTCCGCTCTGCCTCGTTAAATTGAAATCCGGTTACTTGCGGAACTTCCACCAGATTCTTTCCCCGGCTGAGGGTGACATATACCGTTGCTCCCGTTTGCACGGGCATTCCCGCAGGCACAGATTGCTTCACCACGGCGAATGGATCCAGTGTGGGGTCAACTTCATACCCGTTAATGGCCATATTCAATTTAAGACCGCGCAGAATGACATCTGCCTCAGGCTGGTTAAACCCGATGAGCAGCGGCACCCGCACTTCGCCCGGTGCAGGGGCAGGAAACGGGGTGGCGAACTGACTTTCGAGGGCGGGAGCGGGTTTAAAATGGAGGCGATAAACCTGCACCCACAGCGGAATCAATCCCAAAATTGCCAGCACGGCGAACGCACCCAACCCAATGGCAATCCAGTCGAGCGGTGAGCGGCGCGAAACGGCATTTTCCCCCTGCCAGCGAGCCACACCGACGGTGTGCCCGCTCAAACTGCGCTGTTGAAACTCGAAGAGCGCCGCTTGCAACTGGTCGGCGGAATGAAAACGGTCAGCGGGTTTTTTTGCCAGCGCACGGCGGACGATGGCATCCAATTCGGACGGGATGGGGCGGCTCGATACGGCGGACATGGGTGCAGGATGTTCGTATAGCTGTTTGCGGGCGATTTCTTGGTCGCTGTTGCCTTTAAAGGGGACTGTGCCGGTGAGCATCTCGTACAAAATAATGCCGATGGCATACACGTCAGTGCCGGGCATCACCCGGTCTCCGGCAGCTTGCTCCGGGGCAAAATATGCCGGCGTGCCCCACACCAGTTCGCCGTCATCCATCGCCGATTCTCCCAGCGCGCGCGCCAGCCCAAAATCGGTAACTTTGGCGCGATTCTCCGGCGAAATGAGGATATTGCCGGGTTTCATATCGCCGTGAACCATACCGCGCCGGTGTGCCATTCCCACCGCACTGCAAATTTCAATGCCGTACTGCACGGCTTGCGAAATGGTCAGCAGCCCTTTGTTGAGCACGGTGCGCAGGTCGTCGCCCGCCACATATTCCATCACAATATATGGGCGACCATGGTCTTGTCCAAAATCATACACCGATACCACATTACTGTTGTTCAGTGCGGCGGCGCTTTGCGCTTCGCGGTGAAAGCGCACCAAAAACGTGGCATCGGTGGTATATTCGTGACGCAGCAGTTTTACCGCCACCGAGCGCCCCAGCGCCAAATCTCGCGCCAGATAAACTTCTGCCAGCCCGCCTTCGCCAAGTTTGGTGTGCAGTTGATAGCGGTTGTTAAAAACAATGGGCAATTGCATACAACATTCCTTCATCCCTTTTCTGCCTTCATTTTACTTCATAAAAAGGTCTTCGCCAAACTTCACCCATTTTTCGTGCATAACCACCCGCTTTTTAATTTTGCAAAATGTTAGCAGCACATTAAGCTATTTCTTACAATGGTGTGCTACAATAAGTGAGTGGTTGGTTAAGAGAGCGTTTTGTCCGCCGGATGTCAGTGCTTTGAGTGCGGAAACTCATTTTTTGTTAATCAACCACGGATATGATACCGAATAAATTTGATGATTTCAGCGCATCGGGTTGTTTGTGGTACAATGTCGCTAAATAATCGGGTACGGAAAGGATATCTATGAATGTCATAATTTTTGCAGGAATTATATTAGGTGTCGGATTGGCGTGGATGGGGCTTCGGCGGCGAATAGCTGAACAACCCGTTCCGATTCAAATTGAAGATGAAGAATATTATCGCCGTTAACGACGATTTGCTGGAGGAAAATCGATGATATTCTATGACCCAATGTTTTTGTTGTTCATTATCCCCACGATGGTCTTGGGCTTTATCGTTCAAAATGTGGTAAAGTCGAAATTTAAGAAATACAGTCGTGTGCAGACCGCTCGCGGATTGACCGGTGCGCAAGCCGCCCGCGAAATTCTGGATACGAACGGTCTGTACGATGTTCGTATTGAGGAAGCGAAAGGTGGGCAGTTAAGCGACCATTACGACCCGCGCAGCCGTGTATTGCGATTATCGCCGGATGTGGCACGATACCCGTCGGTGGCGGCGGTAGGTGTGGCGGCGCACGAATCCGGACACGCTATTCAGGACGCAAAAGGCTATATGCCGCTTCAACTGCGGAGTACACTGGTTCCTGCGGTGCAGTTTGGCTCAACGCTTGCCCCGTGGATTATTATGGGCGGCATTTTGTTGCAGGCATTTTTGGGGCTGACGAAATTGGGGTATCTGGTGGCATGGGCGGGGGTAGTGGCGTACGGATTGGTGGCGCTATTCTCGGTGGTTACGCTGCCGGTGGAGTTGAATGCCAGCGCGCGCGCCAAAAAATTACTGTATCAATATAATATTGTTGACCGAACGGAGTTAAAAGGCGTGAACGAGGTGCTCAATGCGGCGGCATGGACGTATGTTGTGGCGGCATTGGGAGCAATTTTGCAACTGACCTACTGGATACTTCGACTGCGGCGGCGATAAAAGGATAATTCTATGCGGAAAACGTTAATTATTGTGGCTTCAGTTTTTTCAATAGTGATTGTGAGCGCTGTGAGTGCGGTGGCGATTTTTTTGCCGACACGTACTGTGTCCTCCGGGACAATTGCACGAGCAGCGGTGGAACAGCCCGCGATTGCCGCCAATACCAGTTCGGTTGCGGTAGCGCCTGCCCCGGCACATCCCACGCCACTTCCCGCCGAAGTTATTTCGCAGGCGGATGCAGAAGATGCGCTGTTGGTAAACCTTTACAAGCGAGTCAACCAGTCGGTGGTGAATATTGATGTGGTTCTGGGTAACTTTCAGCATCCCACACTGCCCGACGGCACACAACCCGACCCCAATGCCCCCGACCAGCAATTTAGTCCGTTTTTTAACCCGCAGGGACAAGGCTCCGGATTTGTATTTAGTCAAAATGGATACATTATCACCAACAATCATGTAGTGGAAGATGCCACCGAAATTTCGGTAACTTTTTATGATGGCGTGCAAGTGCCCGCCGAGGTTGTCGGCACCGATGCGGACAGCGATTTGGCGGTGCTAAAAGTGGATGTTCCCGCTGCAGAACTGACGCCGGTTGTGTGGGGCGATTCAGATGCGCTTGAAGTGGGGCAGCGGGCAGTGGCAATTGGAAACCCGTTTGGGCTGGCGGGGACGCTCACCACGGGCGTTATCAGTGCCAAAGGGCGAAGTTTGCCGTCGCTGAGCGGTTTCTTCCGCATCCCGGAAATCATTCAGACGGATGCGGCGGTCAATCCCGGCAATTCGGGCGGTCCGCTGCTTGATTCGCAGGGTGAAGTCGTCGGTGTGGTCAGCGCAATTGTACCGCGCCAGATGGGCAATGGCGAGCGCAGTTTTTTGGGAGTGGGATTTGCCATTCCCGGTAATTTAGCCCAGAAAGTCGTTCCCGGCTTGATTGAAAACGGAAAATATGAGCATCCGTGGGTGGGCATTTCTGGCAACTCACTCACCCCGGAAATTTCCGAAGCTATGAAACTCGATGCCAACCAGCATGGTGCGTTGGTGGCGCAGGTGTATCCCGATAGCCCCGCCGGAAAAGCGCATTTGGTTGGGGGCAGCGAAGAATTTGTCACGAGCAATGGCGCGCGCACAGCAATCGGTGGCGATGTGATTATCGCGGCTGATAACGAGACCATTCAAACGTTTGATGACCTGATTTCATTTTTGAGCCGAAAAGGGGATGTGGGCAGAGTTATCACTCTGACCATCATTCGTGATGGGAAAACGATTAAAGTTGATGTGACACTGGAACCGCGTCCGTCTCAGGATAAATTATTCCGCCCATAAAAAATTGAGATAGAGATAGAAAAAGGCTCATTGGTTGAATTTTTTGTGCCGTTGATGGTAGGGACAGAGCATTGCTCTGTCCCTATTTGAAATATCGTATATCTCGGTTATGTGATGTTTAAACGCCTTCTCTACTTCTCTTGCAGATATGCCACAATTAATGCGGTGGTATGTTTGAGCGCGTCCTGATGGGTGCGCTCGTATGCATGCGAACTATCTACCCCCGGACCAATGAGCGCGACACGGGCATCCAATCCCGCCCGCAGTGCTGCGGAACCATCGGAGCCGTAACTGACGAAAATGTCCACCCGGTGGGGGATGTCGTTTGCGTCTGCCAGCGATACCAGCCGTTGCCGCAAATGTAAATCGTATGGACCACTGCTATCTTTGGCGCAAATGCTCACGCTGAATTCATCGCCGGTCTGACCCTCACCCACAACGCCCATATCCACTACCAGCAACTCGGCAATATCATGCGGAATGCCCGCTGATGCGCCGTGTCCCACTTCCTCATACGTGCTGATATAGAAATGGGTGGTCACAGCCGGGGTGAGTTTTTGCCGCACCAGCATTTCTGCCGCACCGAGCATCGTGGCAACACCGGCTTTATCGTCCAAATGGCGCGATTTCACAAATCCGCCATCGGTGAGGGTGGCGCGCGGGTTCCAACTGATGAAATCGCCCACATGGATACCGAGCACCGCTGTTTCTTCCTGCGATGCACTGCGTGCATCCAACCGAACTTCAAGCTCATTCAGATTTTTTGCGGCAGTGTGAATTTCATCGCGCGGATGAATGTGTACCGATTGTTTGTTCAGCAATACCGTTCCACTGATGGCATCGCCGGTGGCGGTATGAACGGTGCAATATTCGCCGACGATACTGCCGGGATAATAGCCCCCCAAACTGCTGATTTTCAATCGTCCGTTCGATTTAATTTCTTTCACCATGCCACCGAGTGTATCCACATGCCCGCTGAGCGCGCGCGGGGCATCAGCACTTTTGCCGGGAATGGTGGCAATCAGCGCGCCTTTTCCGGTGCGCCGGGTAGCGATGCCCAATGCGTTAAATTCGTGTTCTACCAGCGAAACGGCGGTATCGGTGTCGCCGGTGGGGCTGGGGGTATTCAGCAATTTTAGCAGGATGTCGGTGATATAATTTAAGTCAATCATAAGGAAATGCCTTTTTTAGGTGTGATGATTGCCCACCGGTGCGCCGGGAACTTGATGGCATTTGCGGCAGCGTGCCTGATAAGCTTCATCGGCACCGACGAAAATAACTTCGGTATCGTATGGCGCGGGCTTGCCATTGACAAGCCGTTGGGTGCGGCTGGCGGGAGCGCCGCATACCATGCAAATGGCTTGCAGTTTGGTGACGGATTCAGCTTGTGCCATGAGTACCGGCATGGGACCAAACGGTTCGCCACGAAAATCCATATCCAGCCCGGCGACAAGCACCCGCTTGCCGGATTCTGCCAAATCGTCGCACAGATCAACCACGTCCCAGCCCAAAAATTGTACTTCATCAATGCCCACCACGGTGGTATCGGCGTCAATGGCGGCGCGAATATCTGCCACGCTGTTGATGGGTTGAGCGGTAATTTGTGCACCGCCGTGCGAGCTGACGTTGGTTTCATTATAGCGGTCGTCAATAGCGGGTTTAAAGACCTGAACTTTTTGGCGGGCATATTCGGCGCGGCGCAGGCGGCGGATGAGTTCTTCGGTTTTGCCGCTGAACATACTGCCGCAAACCACTTCTATCCAGCCGCCATCATAGTGATGGTACATGAATGCTCTACTCCTTTTGTGTGAGATTTATGTAAAACAAAAAGGGCAAACGTGGGTGCGTTTGCCCTGATTATACAACAAAACTTCGCTTTTCTCTACTGCTGGGCGGCGATAAATGTTTCTCGCGCTTGCTGCGCTTTTTCTTTAACTTGTTCCAGAGATTTGGGACCGAAACCTTCCAAATTCAAGAGCACGCTTTCATCTTCTTCCAACTGTTTTACCACATCGCCAACTGTGATGTAATCTGCATCAGAGAGGATGCCAAAAATTCGGTCGGGCAAATCAAGCGCAATGAGCTGTTGCTTCAAAAATATCTGCTGCGCTTTCTTTTCTGCCTCTGCTTTTCGTGCCGCTTTTTCTTCTTCGTGCGAACCGTAATATTTTAACCGGTTCATAAAGCGTTCTACCTGACCGGCGGTGTCAACAATCCGTTGTTCACCCGTGTAAAAGGGGTGGCACGCCGAGCAAATGTCGGTGTGAATCTCCGGCATGGTAGAACCGGTTGTCCATGTATTTCCGCAGGAACACGTTACGCGCGCATTTGGATAATATTTTGGATGGATCTTTTCTCTCATTTCTTCAAACCTTCCTGTTTGCTACATCTTTCCAGAAGACGCAATTAATTCTCTGCCGGATAAACGCTGATGCGCTGTTTCTTGCGATTGACGTTCTCAAAT
>CAYZQQ010000148.1:0-7501 GCA_964480075.1 uncultured Anaerolineaceae bacterium | reverse complement strand
ATAGGATTTTTAACTAAATCTATACACATCGTCTTGCAATACCGATAACCGGCAGGTGCGGTATCGGCTGAATGGAAAATTATTTTTCGGCGGTGCGCGCGTTTGCATGGGGTGCTCCAAACTTACTTGCCTAAAACTTGAATGCCTTTTTGTGAACCGACAATTACTTCAGCAAAACCATCGTTGTTCAAGTCCGCATATGCGATATCCCCCTGTGATGGAATACTGAAGGTTGCCAGCAATTGACCAATATTGTTCAGGATAAATGCACTCTTGTGTTGGGTGTCTTTGATAAGGATTTCTGGATTTCCGTCATTATTGCCATCGACCACCGCAAACTTGCTGAAACGGGGTGAAGTCTCCAACTTCAAGTGCCAAATTTCGTTACCGTCGCCATCCAGAATTTTGAGCGTTCTGATGGTGTCACTTTGTTCGTCTGCGGGGGTCAAGACCACTATTTCTTCTTGCCCATCTCCGGTGATGTCGGCGCAAGCAAGTTGACCGGGGAATGCCACATCTGTTTTTTTGTCGGACGAGGCAATGGATTGCCGCCAAAGTTGGCTCCCCGCAGAGTCAAACAACAATAACTCCCAATCTTCTGTGAGTGCTACCACGTTTATTTCTCCGTCTCCGGTTACATCTCCAGCCTGCTCCAAGCGGACAATTTTTTCCAGGTCTTGTTGCCACAATGCCCCCCCCGTGCCTTTGTAAACTGAAACTTTGGTGTCTCGTTCGGGACTGAGTACAATATCTGCACCACCTTCTCCATCAACGTCTCCAACCCATATACCGGATGAGCGAGTTTGAACGGCATCCCTGATAAATCCCCCTGATTGACCACTGAAAACAGCAACAGCAGAGGGGTGTAAATACCCAACTTCCAACTTTCCGTCCCCATTCATATCGGCTGCGTAATTTCTTAAAAACGAGGCTGCTCCATAACTGGAAAAATCGTGGAACCAAATTTCATTTCCTTCACTGTCAAGCATAACATCATGAAGAGACCCGCCAACGAAAATATCGGGCGAATTGTCTTCATTAATATCTGCGATCACCACGTCGCGGATTGCACTCGGTAGTTCATATTCCCACAAAAGTGAACCCTCGTTGTCGAGGGCATAAACCATTTTTGTGGCGGCAACGACAACTTCCGGTTGACCATCTTTATTTAAATCCACAACTTTCACACGTGTGACCGCTGAACTGTTAGTGTCAAAAAACCAACCGGATGCCTCAGAATATGAAACCGGCGTTGGAACCGGTGTGTTGGTTGGGGTGGGCGCGGGCGTGGCGGTTGGTGGCACGGTCGTAGCCGTCGGTGTTGGCGCATCGGCAGATTGTGCCGCGCCGCACGCGGTGACCCATAGAATGATGAATATCAGCCCCAATATTTTTATGAATGTTCTTTTTCTGCTCATTATTTCCCCCTTCATTTGAAATATATCTCCCAATTGCAGTTGTCTTTTTTCCGCGAGTCGCTATAATAAAAAGCGCCAGAGAGAATCGCATGCCAAACGGCCGCGAGGCTCGCTGTGTGACCTGAGGAGATACCGCTTCCCGCCAAGTTAGCCGGTATCTCCTTCTTTTTGTCAAGCTGATATTTGGGTTAGGCGGTGCGCAGGGTTGCGCTTCGACCGCCTTCGCCGTGAAAATCTACTGCATAAAATCCTCTCGCTATTGCCCGTCTGCCACGGGCGGCAACCCGAACTGTGTCCGTTCCTCCAGCGTCAATTGGCGAATGACACAGCACTCGCGGGCGTAGGTTTTCAATTCCTCCAGCGTTTGCCACGCAGGATAAATTTTCAACGTGCCATTCCAACTGGATGTGCCAAGCCGTGTTCCATCCGGCGACCACAAGGGTGTTACAAAATACCCTCCGCTGTAATCCATAATTTCCGCCCCTGTTGCCGCATCCCATACGCGCGATACACCGTCTCGCCCACCGGCCACAAGACGTTTACTATCTGGAGACCAGTAAATATCCCACACGTCACCTTTGGCACCGGTAATCGTTTGTAGTTGTTTCCCTGTGGTTGCGTCCCATATTCGGCCGATGCCGTCTTGTGCATAAGTCGCAATACGAGTACCATCCGGTGACCATGCTGCGCCGAATACTGCGAACCCGAAATCATCAGGATAGAGATTTCTGACTTCTTCACCGGTCGTGGCATTCCATATTCTGGCAGATTTGTCTTCACTAGTCGAGACAACATATTTACTGTCCGGGGAAAAAGTAGCGATAAAAACCTGCCCAGAGTGTCCAGTGAAGGTAGTAACTTCTGCACCTGTCTTTCCGTCCCATACCTTCGCTGTGCCGTCTGCGCTGGCTGTTACAATGCGTGTACCGTCTGGTGACCATTCTCCATCATATGTGCCATCATCGTGACTCTCCAGCTTGAAAAGCTCTGTCGCGGTGTGTGCGTCCCATACTTTTGCAATTTTAGCAAAGCTGGTTGTTAACAACCGGTCACCATCAGGCGACCACCGGACTACGCCCAAGAAACCAACTGCTTCATCGTCTGTAAATTTGGTTACAACATCACCCGTGTTAGCATCCCAAATTTTAACTAAATGACCTGGAAAGCCACGTCCAATGCGTGTGCTGTCCGGTGACCATGCTAAAATGCTGGGGCCGTTTTCGGGCCCGTTAAAGCTTTGAAGGGTATCTTGCCATTTCCACATTTTCGCGGTGCCATCTAAGCTGTCGGTTAGAATTATTTTTCCATCCGCAGACCATTTTATACCGCGAACTGTTGCTGTGTGTCCGAACAGTGCATTAACTTCAATGCCTGTTTTGGCATCCCAGATTTTTGCTGTGCCATCTGCGCTTGCGGTGAGGATATATTTATTGTCTGGTGACCAGGCAACCTTTTGGACAAAATCATTGTGACCCCTGAACGTCATGAATTCTTCGCCAGTGTTGGCATCCCATTCTTTTGCCGTCAAATCAAGACTACCCGTGGCAATCCGGTTTCCGTCCGGCGACCATGCAATCGTATAAATATCTGACTTGTGCCCCGTTAAAGTCAGTATTTCTTCGCCGGTTTCCGCGTCCCAGATTTTGGCGGTGCCGTCAAAACTGGCGGTTGCAACTTTGCCTCCATCCGGCGACCATTGTGCCGCCATTACCGGGCTTTCGTGCGCCAGCGAAAGGCGTTCTTCGCCGGTTTCCGCGTCCCACACTTTGGCTGTGCCATCGTCACTGCGTGTTACGATGCGCGTTTCATCCGGCGGCCAGAGTGCGTCCCAAACTCTGTCCGTGTGTCCTTCCAGCGAGAGAAGTTCCTCCCCCGTTGTGGCGTCCCACACTTTGGCTGTGCCGTCGAAACCGGCGGTGAGGATGCGGCTGCCATCGGAGGTCCATTGTCCATCCCAGACCTTATCGTCGTGCCCTTTCAGCGTGAGCAGGATTTCGCCGGTTTTGGCATCCCACACTCTGGCGACCTTTTCGCCGCCGCCGGTGACGATGCGCGTTTCGTCCGGTGACCAGTGTGCGAATTGCACAAATTCCTCGCTGCCGGTCAGCGTCAGCAGTTTTTCACCCGTTTTGGCATCCCACACTACGGCGGTTTTGTCGTCACTGCTGGTCAGAATGCGGCGCTCGTCCGCCGACCATTCCGAGGTGTTGACCATGGCATCGTGCCGCAGGATGAGCCGCAATTTGTTGCCCAGCACCGCTTGACCGAGCGCACGCTCTGCCTGCCATGTGTAGGGGTAATTATCCAGCGCTTCGAGCGCCAGCAGCACCGAGCGTTCGGGGAAGGAGCCGTTCAATTCCAGCAACGCCTGCGATGCCAGCCCGATGCTGGCTTGTTTGAGCGCGTCATCCCGGCTGGCGAGCGCGTCCGCTTCCGCCTTCGCCCGGCGATTAGCCTCTCGCTGGGCATTGTTTTTTTGAACCACGGCAACTTGATGCTGCAATTCGGCATCGGCTTGGGCGGTGGCTCTGATGTTGGATTCGGCGATAGTGGCTCGATTTTGTTTGAACACGGCTAATGTCAGGATAACGCCCATCACCGAGGCAATCAACAGCACGCCCACTATGATGCGCAGTCGCTGGACGGCGGCGCGTTCCATATCCAGTTCGCGGATTTGCCGTGCCGCTTCTTTGGACTGCCGTTCTTCCCGCGCGGCAGTGCTCGCGGCAAGAAATGCTCGTTCCTTTTCCGTCAGTGCGATGGACGTTTGCGCTGCCCATGCTTCGAATTGATCCAGTCGCGAACCGCGCAGTAAAAAGCCGGGGTCGCGGTTAGCATTCAGCCATTCGGTAACGGCGATGGCGAGCAAACGCTGGGTGCGGATATCGCTGCGGTTTTCATCCAACCAACTGCGTAATTGTACCCATTCTCGCAGTAATGCTTCATGGGCAACCTCTACCGTGGGGCTTCGGGTTACGGGGTCGTGGTCAAAGGTGAGCAAGCGGTATTTGCCAAAAGCGGCGATGACGCCATCAATGGTCATTTGTCTTTCGTCATCGGTCATTTGTTTGTCACCCGGCGACGAAGGATGAAAGAGGAATGACAAATGACGAAGTTCGCTCTGCAGCACCCGCCGACGGGTATCTTCAACCCCTTCTCCCAGTGTGACCAATCGCAGAAAAAACTGACGGGTGGCTTCCTGCGCGGTGGGGTTCAAATGGGTGTAAACGTCATCTGCGCGTCGAGCCAGTGCGCCGAGTACGCCGCCACTTTGTTTATAGGCGGATATTGTCAGTTTGCGCCCGTCGCGCCGCTCAAAAAGTTCGGTGAGCGCGTATTGCAGCAGGGGAAGCGTGCCGGGTTGGTCGCCGATGTCGCCGATGATGGTGCGCAATAATCCCGGTTCCAATGCCAACCCGGCGCGTTTGGTGGGTCCGGTAATGGCTTGTTCCAGCTCATCCGGCGTTAGGGGGAGGACAAATTCGGTGCGCTGGCGAACCAGTTCGCCAAAGTCCACATATTGCAACGGGCGGTCGGTGAAATCGGCGCGGAGGGTGATGACCACCCGCACCCGGCTTCGCGGGTCGAGCACGGCGGTGAGCAGGCTGTTCAAAAAACCGGCACGGATTTCTTCATATTCCACCAGTGTGAAAATCTCTTCAAATTGGTCAATTACCAGCACCAGTTCAGTTTCGTCGTCGGCGTGAAGTATCCGGTTGACACTCCGCAACAGTCCGCGGTCGTTTGTCCGTAATTGGGTCAGTAAACTTGCGGGGGGATTGATCGCAACCCGCAGCAGTGCGGCTTCCAGCTCTTCAAACGGGTGTGCGCCGGGAACCATTTCGGTGATGAACCAGCATTCGGAGCAGGGTATGCCACCCCGACGCAACGCAGGGAGCAATCCGGCGCGTACCGCCGATGATTTGCCGCTGCCGCTGGGACCAACCACCGCCAAAAACCGGCTCAGGTCATCTTCATCTGCCATACGAGTCAGCAGGGCTTGAATGAGCGTGTCTCGTCCAAAAAAATCAGCAGCATCTGCTTCGCCAAAAGCCCGCAAGCCTTTGTATGGATTTTCCATATCCGGCAACGACAGCATCGCCGCCACATGGGGGGGGGTAATGACGCCGTTTCTGTCTTCCAGCAAATCTGCCGTGGTGCTGTTCGGGTTCATCGCGCGGCGAATGTCAGCTAAAAAATTACTGACATCCGAATAACGCTCGCGGGGGTCTTTGGCGGTGGCGCGCCCAATCACAATATCCAGCGGAGAGGGAACACTGTTGCCATTGCCGCCGTTATGTTTGCCCAACAGCGGCAGGTCTTGATTCAGGTGTTGTCGAATGTACGCGACGGGCGTTGGACCTTTGAAGGGTTTTTTACCGGTCAGAAGTTCATAAAGCATAACGCCCAAGCTATAAATATCTGTCTGAGGTTTGACCGGTTCCGATAAAATCTGTTCGGGCGAAATATACGCCGGAGAGCCAATAACCACATCACCCTGCGTCATCCCCACATCGTGATTGCCCAGATTTTTCGCCACCCCGAAGTCAGCCAGATAGGCGTTGCCATCTTCATCCAGCAGCACATTAGCCGGTTTGATGTCTCGATGGATAACGCCGGCGCGATGGGCACTGTGCAGTGCGGCGCAAATTTGTTCCAAAACGGGCAACAATATATCGGCGGTCAGTGGTCCATGTTTGAGCATAGATTCCAGACTTCCGCCGCGAAGATAACGCATAATCAGGCAGGCGATGCCCGGTTCACGCCAGTAATCATATAGCGGTACAATATGGGGATGTTCCAGCCGGGCGACGAGCCGAGCTTCGGCTTCAAAACGACGGATAAATTCGGGACGGTCGGCAAATTTTGGCAGGATAATTTTGATGGCGACATCCCGGTCAACGGTGGATTGCACCCCGCGATACACCGCGCCATACCCGCCTGTGCCGATGCGTTCGCCCAACTGATAACCTTTAATGGCGCGCCCGCTCAAATCATGCCCACCGACTTCTTCCGGTGTTGGCGGCGGGGTAGGGATGGGGGTCGGTTCACGCTCGGCACGTGCCAATCGAATGAATGCCAGTTGGTCTTCTTCCGGAATCTGGAGTGCAGCAGCCATCCGTTCGGCAATTTGCACCGACGGGCGCAGGGCATCATACTCAATTTTGCGTACGGTCACCGGCGCACACGCCACGCGCCGCGCTAACTCAGTTTGGGTCAATCCCATCTGTGTGCGACGTTCTTTTACGATAGCGCCAAATGTGGGTTCTATCATACTGTTCCTTTTGTCCGGATAATGCGCGGTACATTGGACAGTTCGAGGCTACCGGCAGACAGTTCACCGAACCAACATACATTATTTGGGTGGATAGTTCCATTATACAGAAATCACGAACGCATTTCAAGCAATTTTGTTGTTTGTATCGCTTTTATATCAGTTTTACGCTGTTTTAGCAGCTGATATTACGCAGTGGGTGTATTTCAGTTTGGGGGCAAGGGTTCAAAAATTTGAAAAGATATTGATGTCATTCCCGCAAAAGCACCCAAACAACGGGCATAGACGGGAATCCATCGTTTTTCCTTTGGATTCCGGATAATTTTCTGCGGAATTTTCCGGAATGACATGACACCCATTGGTTTAATTATCAGGGTCTTTGGGAATTCAGGGGGTTTGTCATTGCGAAGTGTGTTTTTTACACTGAAGCAATCTCCGGTTACGCTTACGGAGATTGCTTCGCTGCGCTCGCAATGACAGTTTACAAATTCCCCCTGAATTCCGGTTCACCCAATTATCATTCGCCCCGGAATTGAAATGCACCCTCATGTAACTTGACATATTACTGTAGCCAATTTATACTTAACTTTACGTAACGGTTTTTTTGTGCGGAAGGGTAATCTACTCTCCCGGCACTTTGGTTCTCTATTGAGCGAGGTGAGGTTATGAGGCGCATATTCTTTTCCGGCTTTTTGCTGATGGTGGTGCTGGTAATGGGGCAGGTGGTATATGCCGGTGATGGCACGGCGAATACTTTGCGCATAACCATCTCACCGGTGTTGGGCGAACCGGGAACGGTGTGTGGGTT
>CAYZQQ010000147.1:0-7534 GCA_964480075.1 uncultured Anaerolineaceae bacterium | reverse complement strand
CTTCCAGAATTTCATCGTACGATTGAGCGATGTTAATATCTGCGCTGGTTTCGTACAGAATTTCGGCTTCTGTAAATGAGGATTGGATCTGATTGAACAAGCGGCGATTGTGTATGGTTGATGCCAAAAATGACCCGACATGCAGTAGCATTTCTTCGTCGCGAATATCGTAGGCGTTGACCGATTTACTACTGACGTTTAACACGCCAATCACTTGCTGACCGAGCATCAGCGGCGCTGCCATGGTGGATAAAAACCCGTCGGCGGTTAATTGCTGGCAATCGTTATATTTGCTATTTCGCAGATACGGAATCCCGACCAGTGTTTTCTGTCGAATAGTTGATTCGAGCATTGTTCCTGCCAGCGGTATGCGGGTGCGAGCTTTCAGCGTGCCGGACTCTCCGGTAAACGTATGTACATCTGCCCATGCGGTTTGTTTGGGAGCTATCAGTGCGATACTGGTGCGTTCCGCATGGACAATACGACTGATGTGGCGGGCGGCAATGCTCAGCGATTGGTCAAGCGTGGCGGTCATATTTAATGAGGCGCCCATGTCGTTCAATTGAATCAATCGGCGCGCCTGGTCTTCACTGTTGCGCAGCAACCGAATATTTTGCGATGCCACCACAATTTGCGCGGCTAACGTGGAAAAAACAAACAAATCACGTTCGTGAAATTTGTGGGGGGTATTTGCCCGCACATCCAGCGCGCCAATAACGTGGTCTACAATGGACATCGGTACCATCAGTGCCGCGCCTATGTCATTTTCATCCCCCGAAATTTCGTCCACAACTATGCCTCGATTTTCGCGAGCGGCGCGGGCAATCGGCGCGTCAATATCGTTTAACGGCACGTCCCCGGGTGTAATCTGTTCCGCATCCGACAATCCGGCGGATGCGGTCATTTTCAGCGCGGGCTGTGTTGTATCTTTATTCAAAAAGTAGATGGTTACCTGTGCCAGCTTAAAATTTTGCAGAATGAGCGCGGCAATTTGCGCCAGTAAATCGTCCGGGTTGAAAACAGTAGCGGTCAACTCGCTGATACCCGTCACAGTTTCCATTTGGATGCGCGCTGTGGCTTCCACTTCGGCAGCGACTGATTCGGCGGGTGGGGCGGTGGGTTCTGCCGGTTCAGACGCGGGTTCAAAACTATCGCCAAAGCCGGAAAAGAGTCCGTCAAGTTGGTTGTTCAAATTAGTGTCGCCCATTTTGGTGTACCAACTCCTTTGCCAGCGCACGGTATTGTTCTGCGCTGCGAGTTTTGGGGGCATACGTGGTAATCGGTTGGGCAAATGCCGGGCTTTCGCGCAATTTGGTATCCACTTCAATAATAGTATCAAACAGTGCGGCGCTTATTTCATCCTGTAATTGTTTCAAGATTACGCGGCAAATTTTGTTGCGGCGGTCGAACATGGTAATCAACACGCGGTAGTGCAAATCGGGATTGGTTTTTTGTTGAACAAGTTTTGCCAGTTTACCCAGTTGTTTTAGCGACAGTGACGCATAATATTCTGCCTGCATAGGAATGATGAGCAAGTCTGCGGCGGTGAGCGCATTTAGGGTTAGCGGACCCATTGAAGGTGGGCTGTCAATCAATACAAAATCGTACAAGTCATCGGCAACTGCGGCGATGCGCTGTTTAAGGTTAAATTCGTATCCATTTTGCCCGTACAATAGTTTTTCTATGGTGGCTAAATGAGCCGTTGCCGGTGCAATATCCAGCCCCGGCACACTGCTTTCGCGGCTAACGCTCACCAGCGAGGCTTTGCGCAACAGCGCGTCGCCCACGTGACGGTGCAATGTTTCTGGGTTAACACCCAACGAAAGCGTCAGATGCGCTTGCGGGTCAAGGTCAATCATCAGCACGGTATAGTGCATTTCTGCCAATGCTCCCCCCAACGAAAGGCATGTGGTGGTTTTGGCGACACCGCCTTTGTGGTTGTTGATGGCGATAACTTGTGTCACAGGTTACTCCTTCGCCATAACGGACGTGCCATTCACCCGTCCATTTGGGGCGGGGGGCGGCGTTTGGTCTTTGCTTTCGCCGGTCGGCAACAGTCGATTGGCTGTACCCAGTTTAACAAATGTGCGCGCGCCGCCCAACACCCGTCCCAATTCTGATACCGTAACTTGCATCAACGATTCTAGGTTTGGCGCGCGGCGCATTTTGTCGCCAATTTCGGCAATGAGCCGCTCGCGCCCGGCGCGTTCCTGTGTTTCTTCAAATAACCGCAAGTTTTCGGCGGCTTGCGCCAACTGATAGGTTATCGCTTCGATAAATTGCAGTTCGTCATCCGTCCATTCGGCATTGCATCCGTATAATTGAACATTTCCGATGGGAACATCGCCGAACTTTATTGGCGCAACAAGTACTTCTTGCTTTAAATCGCCTTCGGCGGGAACCATTGTGGGTGTGGGTGTGGCAGTTGATAATGCCTTGCGTCTGCCATGAGCAAGCGTTGCTTCGGACAGCGGGAAGGTTTCGCTTTGGCTAAAGATGGCTTTTCCGCGATGTCTGCGGGCAATACGGTTTCTATCCCACGCCTGTTGCTGATAGTGTTCCTGCACCGCTTTGGCTTCGGCGAGCGCAGCATCCACTCGTTCAAAAATACGGGTATTGCGGATGACGGTGGCAATTTGCGCCGCCGCAATCGTCAACATATTGGCATCGCCTTCGTCAAATGCGCCGATACGGCTTTCTTGCACGTCAAGCACGCCCACCACCGCATCATCCGTTAAAATGGGGTTTGCCATTTCAGAATAGGTGTGCGGCAACAACGGGTTGGGGAGCCAGTCATCGGCTTCACGGACATTGTCCACCCACACCACTTCGCCGTTACGAGCGGCACGGGCGACCAAACTTGTTTTTGCATTGAGCGGGATGGTATGACGCTGGGCTTTAAGTTTCTTCCCTGCTTCGCCGGTGCCTTCGGCAACGACCAGTTCATCGGTTTGAGTATTCAGTAGATAAATGTGGGCATGGTAATAGCCAAAATTTGCCCGTATGTGTTCCAGCATTGTCTGCAACTGTTCATGCAAGTTTTGCTGCACCGAGAATTGTGCGCTTAATTGGGTAATCGTTTTTAGTTGATTGGTGCGGCGTTCCAATTGCTCGGTCAACCGTCGTAATTCAGCAACGTTTTCCCGTTCGGAAATCAGGTTGATGAAGGTACTGCGCAGGCTATCCTCGCGCAACCCCAGCACAAACGCATATATCCCCAAAAAGAAGGGGACCGTGTCGACAATCCACAGCAATGGTTCTACCCGCTGTAATATCACCATATTGGCAATGGTAATAGGAAGCTCGCGCAATACCAGCAGAAATCCCATAGAAAGCAGAGGAAACAGTACGCCGAAGAAGATGCCTACCAGCAAGTATTGCACGACATACGGCGGGCGCACCGGTTTCATTAGCCGGTCGGCTGTGTATTCCGGTCCGTGAAAAATGCGTCTGAAAAACCGATTAAACATGTGGCGTTCCGTCCTCTATGGTGTCACCATCCGGCGCTGTGGCTGCCGGTTCAGTGCGGTCAATACCCAGTTCCAACACACTGTATTGTGCGCCAAACCGGTGTCCCAGTTCTTCGGCGGCAGTTTGCAGCAACCTGTCAAGGTTCGGTGCGGCGCGAAATTTTTCGGTCATTTCTCGAATTGTCTGCTCACGCCGAGCGCGTTGCTGTGTTTGCGTCAGCAGGTTTCGGTTCTCAATAGCTGCCGCCACCTGATTACCGATTGCCATCAGCAGATTGACATCTTCTTGCGAAAAATCGCGCCCGTGCATGGGGTTGATTGCCCCCAACACGCCCAGCGATTTGTCTTGATAGCGCAACGGCACAATTACCGTGGCGCCAATACCCAGCCTCAACCGGCGCTGCTGCTGTTCAAGACTCTCGCGAGAATCCGGCGCACCTTTTGGTGACAGTACGGGTTGTACCTGCGTTAATGCCCAGCCGCTCAACCCATCCATCAACGCATCAAATGAATCCGGCAAAAAATCCGCCCCGTCGGGTCCGCTGGCAGTTTTTTGTTCGATGCGGGTGGCAACCATATCCACTGTCACCAGCATTGCCCATGTAGCGGAAAGTGATTCAACGACCAAATCGGTCACGGTATGGAGCAGTGACGGTAGTTCAGCGATGGTATTCAATGCCCGACTAATTTTGTAAAGCGCTTCTGTCTCCGCTAACGTTGATCGGGCGCGGCTAAACAGCCGCGCATTTTGCAATGCTACCGCCACCTGCGCTCCCAATGCGGCATACACTCGGACATCATCAGGGCTGAAATAATCTACCGTATCTGCCTGCACATCAAGCGCACCCAGCACATCATCGCCCACCTGCAACGGCACCGCCAGCTCGGCGCGCGTATGCGGCAATAACGGGTTTTGCAAATAATCTGATGCCTGACGCACGTCATTTGCCATCACCGGCTCTGCCGACCGAACCGCGCGCGCTACCAGCGATTGTCGGCGTTCCAGTGGAATGTGCCAGCCCTCGCTGACCATCTGTTTTCCAACGCTTCCGGCACCGGCAACCAGGCGCAACATTTGCTCGTCATGCACATACACATGGGCATGATACAACCCAAATGCGCTTTTGGTTAAATCAACCACCTTTTGCAATAATTCGTCGGTATTCAGAATGTGTGAAATATCCGTACCGACCTGTGTCACCGTTTCCAACTCGGTGGCGCGACGAGCCAGCGCGGTTTCCATGTGTTTCAAGCGGGTAATGTCGCGGGCAATGCCCACCAGCCCGATAATTTTTCCGGCAGCATCCCGGCGGGGAATCTTATGTTCAGACAGCCACCGTTTTTCGCCGGAGTGCGTGGTTATCTGCACTTCATGCGCCATCTGTGGTTCCCCGGAGCGCAAGATTTCCTGCTCGGTATCATACAGCGCTTGCGCTTCATCTTTCGGGAAAAAGTCAAAGTCTGTTTTACCGACTATCTCCCGGTCCGATACTATCCCGAGCACTTGAGTGGTGTGCGCCAAATTACTGCGCACATAATGGGCGCGAGCATCTTTAAAATAGATGTAATCCGGCACGTTATCCATCAACGATTGCAATAAATCGCGTTCTTTTTCTAAAACTTTTTCCATTTTTTCACGGCGGCGAAGCTCCTGCCGCGATTGATGGTACAAATCGGCATTGGCAATTGCCGTTGCCACATGGTTTGCCATTGCCGCCATCAGCTTGATGTCCCGCTCCGAAAAATCGCGCTGGTCTGTACGGTTCATCGCCGTGAGTGTCCCCAGCACGGTATCAGCGGTGGAAACAGGTACCACCGCTACCGCTCCAATATTATTATCGGCACGACGCTGATGAACTTTAACACTTTCACGGGGTTCCGGTTTATTTTTGGGTGACAGCACGGGTTCATTTTCGCGGAGTACCCATCCACTCAATCCCGCGCGAAAATCTTCCAGATCCACATCGACATCGGCGCTATTTCCGCCCGCCACCACATTACGAATCTCGTCATCGCTAAGTGTCACCAACAGCACCGTATCGGCGGGCAACGCGACAGCTACATTGTCAACTATTTTTTTTAGCATTTGGGGAAGATTTTCAAACGTATTGAGGGAACGCGCCGCCAGATGTAACACTTTCGCTTCGGCGATACTTTCTTTCGACTGTTCAAAGAGAGCCTCGGTTTCACTGCGAGCGCTCTCTTCTACCAGCGATTGTTGCTGCAACTGTTCGGCAACGGCGGCAAACCGCGCCGTCAGTTCCGCACCCCACGGCGCATCCGGTTCAAACTGCGGACGATATGAGAAATTGTTATTTTTCAACGCATCTAACGCACGCTCAACTTCTTTGACCAGCGCGGTAATTTCCATACACACCCATCCTTCGTTGGTGCCTTCATTATAACCGTTTTTCACGTTTTTTGAAAATAGTTATGACAGCATCAGCAGATTCATCCTATTTTACCGTAACTCTGCCAGAAATAGAAGAACCAAAAGTACTGGTTTTTGAGCATCATTTATGGTTTTTTCGATTTTATGCTATAATTTCTATCAAAATCCACTTGTTGCCTTCTTATAATATCACTTCCCTCACTGCTTCCACCCACGGTGATGCCCAATGGTGTTCTCCGAATGAGCGAAAGGAGTTTCGATGTCCCCTCTGAAAAAAAAATTCTTTATCAACACCAGCAAAGATGGCATTTTGTCCGTCACATACCCCACCGATGTGCAGGCATTGGCAGCCGAATTGTCCCAACACCCCAAACTGCTATTCCACTTTCACGGTGGACTGGTCAGCAAAAATAATGCGCTCGCCAGTGCCGCTCGATTGCGCCCGCACTATCAGCAGGCTGGCGCATACCCCATTTTCTTTGTGTGGGAATCAGATTTCATCAGCACGGTAACACATAATTTGCACGATATTGACAAAGAAAAAATCTTTAAACAACTGGTAAAATTGCTGATAAAATTCACCGTCGGGAAACTGGTGGATATTGATGGCGGAAAATCTACCGGACAGTTGCAATTGCCCACCGATATTGATGTTGCCATCGAATTGAAAAAGGTCGGCACGGGTGAAGAACCGTTTGCCGGCACACTGCCATCCCCGAAGCTGACTGAATTGAATGACGCGGAACGCGCCAACTTTAAAGAAGTCCTCACTAACGACCCGAAATTTCAGTCAGCCGTGCAAGAAGTTGTGGCGGCGGCGCGTCCGGAAGATGCAGCGCAATTCCATAACGCCAAAGGGGCGCTCACCGTCAATCGCGCGTCAGCAAAAACGCTCATGTCACCGAGAATTGTCAGCGCCGTGCGCGCTGATGTTGCCGCAAACGCCGGCAAAGGGTTGATTTCCACCGCCTTGCTCATCAAACATGCCGGGGCAATTTTGGGGCGGGTCATCAACCGCTTCATTGAAAAACGCGACCACGGGGTGTACTGCACGGTAATTGAAGAATTATTGCGCGAACTATATTTGGCAAATGTCGGCGAAGAGATTTGGCAGATGATGAAACAGGAAACTGCCGATACATTCGAAAACGCAGGGGCACTGCCGGAACGCGGCGGGTGGTACTTTGTGGATGAATTGAGTCGCAAAATTGAAGCCGGATTCAATCCCGAAATTACGCTGGTGGGACACAGCGCCGGTTCAATTTATATTTACCACATGCTGCAATATGTAGAAAAGGCTCGCACCGACCCCAACCACCCTTTGCCCGCCGATTTTCAATTCAAAACAATCATTTTCGAAGCCCCCGCGCTGGACATGAAACGCTTTGCCGATTTGGTGGATAATTACCGCCACCTCTTTGAGCATTTCCGTATGTTCACCATGAACGAGTCGGGGGAGAGCGGCAAAGCAATGATACCGGTGCTGTATCCGCGGTCATTACTCTATTTTGTGTCGGGAGTGATGGAAAAAGATTACAATGACCCTAAAAAATTGGCGTATGACCAACCGTTGGCAGGTATGCAGCGCTATTATACCGGCAATAAAACGTACACCACGGCAGAGATTGTCTCCGCACGCAATTTTGTGCTGAGCGACCCAAAACGAGCGGTG
>CAYZQQ010000146.1:0-7587 GCA_964480075.1 uncultured Anaerolineaceae bacterium | reverse complement strand
CATCCACCCCGGCTCGGGCAATTTTTTCTTTCAGTAGCGAAACATAGTTGCCGCCGGGGTCATCTTGCGTTGTGCCCGCCAGCGCCAACACAATGCGGCTATCGGCGGCAAATGCCCGTCCATCATACAATCCGCGCGCCACCAACTCTGCGCGGCGAGCGGGTTGGTTCAGCGCGGCGACAAAATCTACCGCCAGCTCAATACTTTTGCGCGGCACGATGCGGGTGGCTTGCAAAATCAGCACATCGTTTTCTCGCATGCCAATTTGCTGCCGAAAATCGCGATTATAATCGTCAATCTGCCACGGCGGCGCATCAAAATCGAAAATATTGGGGACGATGGTCGCGTCAATTCCCTTTCGCCGGCGCAACTCTGTCTGCGCCAAACTATTGATGACCATATGTCGGATGTTCGGCGAGCGGGGCGGCAAAAATTTGTCCGCCAATTCCAACACGGGGGCGCACGTCAATGAAATACCACGTGCCTGCCTGCCGCGCTCCCAATAAAAATCGTGATGATGGGCAATGGTGGGGAGTTTTAGGTCGTCCACCATCCGCGCCAGCGCAATCGCCACTGCCGGATTCATTGCCACCGACCACACATTTTGTGGCAGCAGCAAATCAAGTTGATGGGCAGCTACAAACTGACGCAACTCAACTTCCACCGCGTCTGCGGCGCGATACAATTCCTCCCGAAATGCGGCGGGGGTGGGGTAATCGGTCAGCGCATCGAAAGCATTGCGATACAGTTTCTCGGCGATGGCGCTGTGATGGTGCAGCGATGCGAGCCGTGTGCCGGTGGCGTACCCCAAATCACCCGCTGCCAAATGCACCGTATGCCCCATTTCTTCCAGCACGCGCTGCCATTTTTCAACTTCCAGCGACACCCCGTCGGTGCCGCCCAATTGATAATGCACTATGCCGATATTCATTATGCCACTACCGTCAAATCACGCTCAAAGGTCGTCAAACTGCGTGCGCCATCGGCGGTGATGACCATATCGTCTTCAATGCGCACGCCGCCCACGCCCGGCAAATAAATGCCCGGTTCCACGGTGAACGCCATCCCCGGTTGCAAAATGGTGGAATCGCCTGCCACAATAAACGGCGGTTCGTGAGCATCCAGTCCAAATCCGTGCCCGGTGCGATGGGTAAAATATGCACCGAATCCGGCTTGTTCGATGATGGTGCGTGCGGCGGCATCCACTTTTTCGGCGGCGATACCCGGTGCGGCAGCGTTTCGCCCGGCTTGATTTGCCGCTTGCACCGCCCGATAGATTTTCTGTGCAGCGGAAGAAATTTCAGCGACGGCAAAGGTGCGGGTGATGTCGGAAATGTAGCCGCCGGCACGCGCGCCATAATCAATGATGAGCAAATCGCCCGCTGCCAGCGGACGGCTGCCGGGCGCTGCGTGCGGACGCGAGCCGGTGATGCCCGTTTGCACCAGCGGTTCAAACGGAAGCGGCGTTTCGCTGCCCGCCCGCAGCAGTTGCATGAGCAATTCGGCAGCGAGTTCGGTTTCGGTCATACCGCGTTTAATGAGCGGAATTGTGTGCCGGAGTGCGGTTTCGGCGATATTAACCGCCGTTTGCATCTGCGATATTTCGGCGGCAGTTTTGGCTATGCGCAAATCGCGGATGAGCGCGTCGGCGGTGCTGGTGGTTGCTTGCGGGGCAAATGTTTGCAGCAGCGTATATTCGCGCACGCGCATGCTCAGCGATTCCACGCCGATATGGGCGCTGTTCAGTTTTAACGCGGCAGCACACGCAGCAAATGCGCCATCAACGCCATCTTCATCGCGCCACGGAAAAAGTTGCCAATCGGCGGGATTTTTAATTTGGGTGCATTCAAATTCCGGGGCTACCAAGGCGGGTTTTTTAGCGGCAGAAAAAAATCCCACAATGGGACGTTCCATCAAATGGAAGTTCAGTCCGGTGAGATACCGCATGGTCGAGCCGGGAATGATTGCCACAAAATCAAGGGGGGACGATGCGAGCGCTTGTGTCAATTTTTGTAATGGTTGGGTCATAGTTGCTCCAGCGTTTATTTTTTTTGCAATGTTTTCTCAATTTGGGTGCGCAGGGCTACCACGCCGATGGGTTTGGTGAGATAGCCATCGCACCCGGCGGCAAATGCCTGTTCGCTGTCGCCTCTCATGGCGTTGGCTGTGAGGGCGATAATGGGGATGTGCGCCACGGCAGGCAATTGTTTTAAGCGGCGGGTGGTTTCCAATCCGTCAATGTCCGGTAGCCCGATATCCATCAAAATCAAGTCGGGCATTTCGGCTTGCGCTGTATTGATGCCGGTCAGCCCGTCATCGGCTTCCAGCATTTCGTACCCCATCGATTCTAGCACCCGGCGTACAAAAAGCCGATTTTCAAAATTATCTTCGATGTAAAGAACGCGTTTTTTGTCCATAGAATGTAAATTGATGCCTTTCCGCAATCAAAGGGGAGAGAGTCGATTCAATCTGCTTTTTCGGGGGTTTCCGTCACCGATGGATTTGGCGGCGGTGATATTTGTTTGGGTTCTTCTGCAATTGGCACGGTGAAATGGAAGGTGGATCCCTGTCCCATTTCACTTTCGAGCCACATTTCGCCGCCGTGCAATTCTACCAACTGTTTGGAAATTGCCAATCCCATACCGGTTCCTTGATATTTACGATTATTCCGGGAGTCCACTTGTCGGAACTGTTCAAATACCAGTTCGAATTTATCTTTTGGAATGCCAATGCCTGTATCGCTCACAGAAATATGCATTAATTTATTACCGAATAGTTCCGCACTCAGGGTAACTGTTCCTTCATCGGTAAATTTAACGGCGTTGCTAACCAAATTAATGAGCACCTGACTGATGCGCAACGGGTCTACCCAAATGGGCGGCAAGTCGGGGACAGCAAATTGATGCGCCAATTCCACTGGTTGACCGGAGAACAGCGATGATACTGAGGCAGAGACATCTTCAAACAATTGTGGCACATCAAGTGCGGTGTGCGCAAGTTCCATCCGTCCCGCTTCGATTTTTGACATATCCAGAATATCGTTGATGAGTGCCAGAAGATGTTTCCCGCTGTTGTGAATCGCCGTAATATCGGTGGTGGCATTTTCGCTCAAATCACCATCAATGCCCTGCAACAAAATATCGGCGAAGCCAATAATTGAGTTGAGAGGGGTGCGCAATTCGTGGCTCATGCTGGTTAGGAAATTTGATTTAAGGTGGTCAATATCGCGCAAACGCACAATAGTTTTATCTTGCTCACGTGACAATCGCGCGTTTTCCAACGCCATTGAAACCTGATTGGCGACAGCTTCCACGGCATCCACTTCTTCTTCATGCCATCCGGCAGTTTTATCGCGGGTAACGCCCAAATAGCCAATAACTTCGCCGCGAAGTTTTAGGGGTATCGCCAATTCATCCCGCTTATATTTTCCGTTCGATTCGGTACGCTGGTGTACCAATTGTTTGCGATTTGCAGCGAGTGCCATTATGGGCAGCCATGCGTCGGAATCCGGTTTGACACTTGTTCGCTGACCGCCGTGATAACGGAATCCGGACGTGGTCATTTCGTTGCCAAACTCTGCCCATGCCGATTTTGTCAGCCGGCGGTTCAACTGTTCGACTTGTTGCAGGGTATCGCGCATTTCTTCCAGCAGATGGATGTTCTGCAATGCCACAGCCATTTGGTCTGCCAATGATTGCATAAGGGTGATGTCTTCGGGCTTAAAATGGTTTTCGTGGTCGCTTTGCACGTCAAGAACACCCACCACTTGGTCACCCACACGCAGAGGAACGGCTAGTTCGGCGCGGGTAAGCGGGAGCAACGGATGCGGCACAAAACTAATCAGGTCAACGACATTGTTGCTCAAAAACGGTTTATTGGTACTGACAACTGTGCCGACAATCCCCATGCCACTTTTCTGGCGGTAGTTTTCGGCTTGCATCCGTTGTCCGACGTTGCCATAACCGGCAGCCAACACCAAGTCGTCGGTATCCGGTTCCACCAGAAGAATTTGGGTATGGTATAGTCTATGTCCACGATGGATACGGTCAACCGCATAACGCAAAAGGGTTTGGCGGTTTTGCAGCATGGTTATCTGGCTGCTAATTTTCATACTGACTTCCAGCGCGCGTGTGCGCTCTTGAATGCGAAATTCCAGTGTGTCGATTAAGTCTCGCAGTCGAAGAGTCATCGTACTTAACGCATGTGCCAGTTGTCCGACTTCGTTGCTCGCCCGTATCGGAATCCGCTGCACCAAATTGCCGGCGGCTATATCAGTGGCAATGGCGGTCAATTCAGCGATAGGATGTGCCACCGAATTTAGCATACGGCGCGTGGTAACAATTGCGGCTATAATGGATATGGTAAGCGCCAGCACGATGTACATCACCACCTGCCTGCGGGTTCGGCTCACGGCGGCAATGGTGTCTGATTGAACGGCTTCGGCGACATCCATCAACTCCGTGGTTTCATGTAACAACGTTTTCTGGTCAACGGAAAATGTTTTGGCGCGCGTGCGGATATGTATCCAGTTGCCTTCGTTACCAGATTGCAATATCTCCGCCGCTCCGGCAAGCACAACATCTGTTTGCTCCAGTAATTTTGACATGTAGGTGTACAATGAAGAGTCGGCGGGCATAGCTTGTAACAATGCCGCTAATGTATCGCGATTAACTTGTAAATCAGTAACCATCGTGCCGACTTCTTGTTGCAGATAATTATTGTCTTCCAATGGCGCCAACCGGGCTGCCGCCTCTGATATGATTGTGCTATTTTCGCTCACCTTCAACACAGTCAGCGTTTGCGTCTGCACAGTTTGCAGCGCATTGACATTTTTGATGATATGTGTCAATTGTATGGTCAGCACCACTACGGTAATAAATAACAGAAGAACGGTGACACCATTGCCCACAATCAATTGGCTGCGAATGGAACTGTCGGCAAAGCTAATGCGTTCCCAAAAACGGTGTATCCGGGTTAACACGTGGTTTTTTCTCCCTTATTGCATCCAATATTTTACTCGACGAGTGATGCTCCGTTTGCATCACTTTCCGGCTCATTGCGCGCGGGTGCATCCAGCGCCTCTAGCCATGCCATGTCGCCCCCCAATCGAATCACAACTTCCGAGGCATTGAGGGTTTCTCCCAATTCTGCCACGGTGACTTTCATCACGGATTCCACATCGGTCGTTGACCAAACAGATGTGGTTGTTTCACTGACCATTTTATCACGCCATGCGTGGCGTTGAGTATTGTCAAACAAACGCAGGTTTTCAATTTTTTGTGAAAGTTGTTGTGCCACCGCCTGCAAAATTATGCGCGCGTCAGCAGGTTGTTGTCCTTCGGTGAGTGTCAACGATAGCGACCCCAATTGTTGCTCTTGAACCAGCAACGGCACAGATACTGTTGGTGCGGCAACAGAAGCAGGCGTTTGCTCGTGGAGTGGGGTAATACCAGACAGATTATAGGAAAACCCCAACCGCTGTTGGTGTTCTCCTTCCAGAACTTCGGACCATGCTTCGCGGGTTTGACGATGCAGGGTGCGCTCGGCTTGCAATTGCGCCGCTTGTGCCGCCGACCACTGGCGAGCGCTATCGATGGCAATAGCCAACTGGGTCGCCATCGCCTCAAACACGGTGACATTATCTTGCATGAATGTGTGCGCTTGACTACCCTGCATATCCAGCACGCCGATAACCTTTTCTTCCACCATCAGCGGCACCGCCAACTCTGAACGGGTCGCCGGTAAAAGTGGGTTGGGCTTGTGGATGTCACTCAATTCGGTGTTAGAAACTACAATGGATTCTCCTGTGGCGGCAACCTGCCCCACAATGGACCCTTCGCCGATGGGCAAATGGTGTCGTCGCGCCAATAATTCCTTTCCAACATTTCCCGTACCTTGTCGCAATACCAGGTTTTGTTGCAAATCGTCCACGTAATATACTTGAACATAATACAGGTTAAACTGATTTCGAATGAATTCGGTGATGGTGGGTAACAGTTTATTTTCTTCGCGGATGGCGGCAGCGCGCTGTCCCACCTGCATCGAGAGAGTTAGCTCGGCGGTACGAGCTTTTACCTGTTCTTCCAGCGAACCGATGAACTGGCGCAATTGGGCGGTCATATTGTTGAACACCTTTGCCAACTGCGCAATTTCATCGCGCCCTTCTACCGGAGCAAGCACATCCAAATGCCCTGCGGTAACTTGTTCCGCAACGCCGGTCAACCGGATAATGGGGTTTGATAGCACCTGCCCCAGCCATACCGATGCGATAAGCGCGCCCAATCCAATGGTAACGGCAAGGATCAGCATACGCCGCTGTTGGCTGGCAATGGGCGCCAAAAATATCTCTCTCGGTTGGAAGAACGCCACTGACCACGGCTGTGATGTCATCCGTCTTACGGCTACCTGGTCGATTTTATTGCCGGTAGCAACATCTTCGGCAGTGAAAAAAGGATCCGCTTGAGCGCTCTTCATTTTCTCTTCCAACTCCGGCAGGTTCATCGAAATATCTTCGGGCGCGCCGGGAGGCAATCGATGCGCGTTCTGTTTTCGTTGCAACCAATCCATATTGGTGGGCGGTACCAACAATTTATAATCAGCCGTTGGCGCGATATCCGCCACTCCGTGCGCCAAATGCAAATTGTTTTCGTTGAACAATACGGCAAATGAGCCGGGACCGGCTTTCCCCGCACTACTTTCAATCAAATCTTGTAAGATTTTGGCGTCATATTTCACGCGCAACACGCCCACAATTTGGTCGTCCACGCCAAATACCGGGGTGCTGATATAAAAAACAGGGGCGCTGTCCGCTCCCTCAAAAAATACCGGCGAAGCATATGGCAATCTGCTGGTTTCTGCCGCATGGAAGTATGTTCTATCTGATTCGTCTTTGCCGACATTTCTGCTGACCGAATCGGCAATATTTAGCCCTGCATTATTGAGCACCCCGTACGACAGAACGTGCTCTGTGTCTTTTTTGCTCAAACTACGCAATACGTCCGTCTGATTGCCAAAGTCCGGGCGAAAATAATTTGAGTCAAGCAGCGCCACAAAATCGGGAAGCTCGGCTTCGGTGCGCATAGCCTCTTGAGTAGTGATAAAGAAGGTGTCAATCCGGTTGACGCTTTCTGTGGCGGCGGTGAGCAACGATTGGTTCGCAGCGGTAGTCAGTTTAGCACGGACGCTGTTGTTGGTAATGATAGCCAGCAATGCTACTGCTAGCAGCAATACCGGCACAAATGTAAGGATCAGTTTTACGCGCAACGAAACCCGGCGGAACATTTTTACATCAATATATGCGCCAACGGCAAACGCGACAACAACAACAATTATCAGCCAAGTGGTTCCGGTCATATCATTCCTCCGCCTCTACTGCGAGCTGCACTGTGGTCTGCGGCGCTTGCAAACTTAATCCAACTTCTTTTACGGCAATACGCAATGCCTCCTCAATGGATTGAGCAGTTTGTATTTTCTCGTTAATGGTGTTGATGCGGGCTTCACGAGCAGCACGTCGCTGCGTTTCATCCAGCAATCGCAACGAATCGGCAACCTGTGCAAATTCGTTAGCAATCGCTTGCACCAGTGCAA
>CAYZQQ010000145.1:0-7598 GCA_964480075.1 uncultured Anaerolineaceae bacterium | reverse complement strand
GCAATACAACCAATCGTGGCTCGATATGGCAACCGTTCCCGGCGCAGACGGCAACTCGATGATGGCGGGTGTCTGGAGCCGCTTCAACGGCAAATCAATTGTCTGGTATCCCAAAGCGCAATTTGAAGCCGCCGGCTACCAAATTCCCAAAACATGGGATGAACTGATGACGCTCACTCAGCAAATCGCCGACGATGGCGACACCCCGTGGTGCATCGGCATTGAATCCGGCGCCGCCACCGGCTGGCCCGCCACCGACTGGATGGAAGACATTATGCTGCGCACCACCAGCCTGGATAATTACGACAAATGGGTTAAAGGCGAATTACCCTTCTCCTCGCCGGAAGTGAAAAACGCAGCGGAACAAATGTCAAAAATCTGGCTGAATGACAGCTATGTCTACGGCGGTCGCGCGGGCATCGTCTCCACCTTCTTTGGCGACGCCCCCACCCCCATGTTCGAAAACCCGCCCAAATGCTGGCTGCACAAACAAGGTAACTTCATCACCTCATTCTTCCCCGCCGGGGTCGAAGCCGGCAAAGATTACGGCTTCTTCTACTTCCCGCCCATTGATGACACCTACGGCAAACCGTTCCTGGTTGCCGGCGACATTATGGCGATGTTCAATGACCGTCCCGAAGTGCGCGCGGTAATGGAATACTTCACCAAAGGCGAATCGATGAAAAGCTGGCTGGGCGCCGGCGGCGCATTGGCTCCGCAAAAAGATGTCTCGCTCGACTGGTACGGCAACGACGTGGAACGCGGCGTGGCGGCGCTGGTACAAAACGCCACCTCCTTCCGCTTTGACGCCTCGGACTTGATGCCCGGCGAAGTGGGCGCAGGTACCTTCTGGAAAGGTATGACCGATTACGTCTCCGGCTCCGCCGACCTCGATACCGTCCTCAAAGAAATCGACGATAGCTGGCCCAAGAAATAAATATATGTAATGTAGCCCGGTAGGGGTTCTTCTCCCTGCCGGGTTTTTTAAGCCATTGGCAGACACCGAGTACAAAACATCGTGCTCCAATAGAGGAGGTATTTATGCAATCCAAAACCGAGCCCGAACGTCTATCTATTTTCGCTTGGTTCGCGAGTGTTGCCGGACAATTGATAGTATCGCTGGTGGTGCCAATATTGACCTTCATCGTCCTATGGCAAGGCTTTATCTTCCTGCGAGATAGCGACGCGCCAAAAGTAGTCATTGCGCTGGTTGCCATATTATGGGGCGTGGGTGGCGTGGCACTGCTTTATTTGGTCACCAACTGGCTGGTCGAAAAACTCCCGCAAGAGTGGGTTACCCGCCTCCAACCCTTTATTTTTGTGGGTCCTGCCATCGCCATTTTAACGTGGTATTTGGCATTGCCTACCTTCCGCACCCTCTGGTTTAGCTTGCATGGCCCACACAGCGACACCTTTGTCGGCTTGCAAAACTATATCGCAATTTTCACGCAACGAACCATGTTGCTTGCCTTTCGCAATAACTTGCTGTGGATTGCATTTGGCGCAACCTTGTCCGTCATTTTTGGATTGGTCATCGCCGTGCTAGCAGACCGCAGTAAATTTGAATCCATCGCCAAGTCGCTAATTTTTATGCCGATGGCAATTTCGATGGTTGGGGCGGGCGTCATCTGGAATTTCATCTACGAGGTGCGCGACAAAGCCGACCCGCAAATTGGATTACTGAACGCCATTTGGGTGGCATTGGGAAACGAGCCACAAGCATGGACATCGCTGCTGCAGCCGTGGAATAACTTTTTCCTGATTATCATCCTCATCTGGCTGCAAACCGGTTTCGCGATGGTGCTGTTTTCTGCTGCCATTAAAGGTATCCCCTCTGAATTGATTGAAGCCGCACGGGTAGATGGCGCGACAGAGATTCAAGTATTCTTTAGAATAATGATCCCGTACATTATGGGAACCATCATCACTGTTTCCACCACCGTTGTTATCTTCACCCTGAAAATATTTGACATCGTGTGGGTTATGACCGGCGGGCAATTTGGCACAAACGTCATCGCCACCCAGTTTTACCGAGAATACTTCACCAACCGGAATTTTGGATATGGCTCTGCCATCGCCATTATCCTCCTCATCGCGGTGATACCGGTGATGATTTACAACTTGAAGCAATTTGGCGAACGGGAGGCATTCTAATGAGCAAGAGAGAAAGTAGCAAACGGAAAAAACTCGTTAGCGATATTTTAGTAAACGGCGCGCTACTCATCATCGTGTTGATATGGACCATTCCGACCATCGGCTTGCTGGTGTCATCCGTGCGCACCCGTTTCGATATTTCAACTTCCGGCTGGTGGACCGTTTTTCCCCATAAAGAATGGACGCTCACCCAAGAATTTGAGCCTTCAAAAGACCTCGACAGAAACGGCGTGATGAACATTGAAGGCGCAACCGGCCCCTTCAAAGAATTTCGAGCCGGTATTGAAACACCGGATGGCAAACGGGTTATCTGGATTGGCAACAAACGGCTGGGGAAAATTGAAGTTCAAGAGAACAAATGGACAACCCGCACGGGTGTCACCCTGCAAAACTATAAAGATGTGCTGACCGGGAAACAATATGAAGTGACCCAATCCGATGGCAGCACGAAAATTCAACAGGGTGACGACATGTCCGGCGCATTTTTGAACAGCCTGACTGTCGCCGTACCGGCAACCGTCATTCCCATTTTGATTGCCGCATTTGCCGCGTATGGCTTCGCGTGGATGCGTTTTCCGGGGCGAAAACCGCTGTTTATCATGGTTGTTGCCCTGCTAGTGGTTCCCCTGCAAATTGCGTTGGTGCCGATATTGACTGACTATGTAAAATTAGACCTGAATGGTACATTTTTGGCGGTATGGCTGGCGCACACCGGCTTTGGGCTGCCACTGGCAACCTATCTGCTTTTTAATTATATCAGCGGCTTGCCCCGCGACATTTTAGAATCCGCGTTCATTGACGGCGCGTCACACTTTACCATTTTTGTGCGCTTAATTCTGCCGCTATCGGTGCCTGCGCTGGCATCTTTTGCCATCTTCCAATTTCTGTGGGTGTGGAACGACTATCTGGTAGCATTGGTGTTCATCGGCGCAAAACCGGATGTGCAGGTTATCACGATGAGATTGGCAGAAATTGTCGGCTCGCGTGGAAACGACTGGCATCTGCTCACTGCCGGCGCATTCATTTCGATGGTATTGCCGCTGGTTGTGTTCTTCTCGTTACAGCGATTCTTTGTACGCGGGCTGCTCGCCGGTTCAGTGAAAGGATAACCAATGGCGCAATTTCCCGACAATTTTTTGTGGGGTGCAGCAACCTCCGCCTATCAAATTGAAGGCGCATTTAATGAGGATGGCAAGGGCGAAAGCGTCTGGGATGCTTTCGCCCATCGTCTGCACACCACCCGCAACGGCGAAAACGGCGACATCGCCTGCGACCATTATCACCGTATGCCGGAAGATGTCGCCCTGATGAAAGCGCTCGGTATTCCGGCGTATCATTTTTCCATCAGTTGGACACGGGTACTGCCCGGCGGTATCGGCGCGGTGAATGAAAAAGGGCTGGATTTTTACGACCGGTTGGTGGATGAACTGCTCGCCGCGGGCATTACGCCGATGACCGTGCTGCATCACTGGGATTTTCCGCAGGCATTGCAGGCGCTCGGCGGCTGGGTAAACCGCGCCAGCACCGATTGGTTCACCGACTTTGCGCAGGTGATGTTCGACCGGCTGGGCGACCGCATTTCACTATGGGGGACGTTCAACGAACCGTGGGTGGTGGCGTTTCTGGGGTACGGGGCAGGTAATTTCGCGCCCGGTGTGTGCGATTATTCCAAAGCGTACCAAACCCTGCATCATTTGCTACTGGCGCACGCCAAAGCGGTGCAGGTGTTTCGGCAGGATAACCATTCCGGCGAAATCGGCATCATACTGAACCCCGACCATTTCATTCCCGCTTCGGAACGGGAAGAAGATATTGCCGCCTGCCGCCGCGCCACCGATGAAAATATCGGCATGTTTATGCGCCCGCTGGTGTTCGGAGAATATCCCGCCGAATTTATGGACTGGCTCGGTGCGCATCGTCCCACCGTCTTCCCTAATGATTTGGCGCTGATAAAAGGCTCGTTTGAATATCTCGGCGTGAATTATTACCGCGCCTCCACTGTGGCGCACGATGTTGGCGGCGGGCTGCTGAAAGCGAAAATCCATTCCATTTCCGAACCGGGTTGGGGGCGCACCGATATGGATTGGGGCATCGCCCCATCCGGGCTGACCGGCATTCTGCTGGACTGGAAAGAAAATTACGGCAACCCCAAAATGCTGGTCTCCGAAAATGGCGCGGCATTCCCCGACACGATGGACGCTTCCGGCGCGGTGAATGACCCGGCACGCATCAATTTTCTGCGGGCGCACATCGAAGCCACCCACGCCGCCATCGAACGCGGGGCGAATGTTCACGGCTATTTCGCGTGGAGTTTTCTGGATAATTTTGAATGGGCAGAAGGGTATCGTCCCCGCTTCGGGCTGGTGTATGTGGATTATGCCACCCAAAAGCGCATCCCCAAAGCCAGCGCCCACTGGTTCAGCCGCGTCATTCGCCAAAACGGACTTTAAAGAATCACACAGACGCAGGAGATAGGATTTGAGTAGACCTCTTGCAAAAGTCATGTAGGTCACGTTTTTAACGTGACATCTTGATAATTCGTCACGCTAAGCGTGACCCACACATGTTTATGCTAATTTAGCTACTTAGGCAAGGGTCTAGTGAAAGAATCGTAGGGGTACGCTGCGGCGTATCCCTATAAGAAATCTGCGACTCTGTGGTGAAAATTCAACACCGGAGCTAAAATGCGCATTGCGTTTTTCAACCCGCAGGGAAATTTTGACCCTGCCGACAGCTATTGGACACAGCACTCCGATTTCGGCGGACAATTGGTGTATGTCAAAGAGCTCGCGCTGGCAATAGCGGCGCAGGGGCATACGGTGGATATTGTGACTCGCCGGATGGCTGACCCGGATTGGCGCGAATTTACCGCGCCGATTGACCGCTACCCCAAAGCGGACGGCGTGCGGATTGTCCGCGTGCCCTGCGGCGGCGATGCCTTTCTGCCAAAAGAATCGCTGTGGGCGCATTTGGCGGAATGGGTGGAAAACATCGCCGCGTTTTACGCGCACAATGGCGCACTGCCCGATTTTGTGACCACTCATTACGGCGATGGCGGGCTGGCAGGCGTACTGTTCCAGCAAAAAACGGGGGTGCATTTCAGCTTCACCGGACATTCGCTGGGAGCGCAAAAAATGGACAAACTCCACGCCGATGCAGAAAATCTGGCGGCGCTGGATGCCCGCTACCATTTCACCGAGCGGATTTTTGCGGAGCGGCTGGCGATGAACCGCGCGGCGGTGATTGTAACCAGCACCGCGCAGGAACAGCGCGAGCAATACAGCCACCGGGCGTACCACGGCGCGGTTGACCCGCTGGGCGCAGATGCGGCACGGTTTGCCGTGATTCCACCGGGGGTGAACCGCCGCGTTTTCTCCCCCAAAACAGGCGCGGATGATGCCGCCATCGGTGCGCGGCTGGACGCTGCCATCGCCCGCGATATTCCCCCCGCCCGCCGAAATTTGCCGCTGGTATTGGTTTCCAGTCGGCTTGACCAGAAAAAGAATCACATCGGCGTGGTGCGGGCGTTCGCCGCAAGCGCCAGCTTGCGGGCAGTGGCAAACCTGGCAATTGTGGTGCGCGGGCTAGACAATCCCCTGCACCAGCGGGCGAAACTCCCCCCTGCCGAACGCGCCATTTTGGAGGACATTGCCACCGTGCTGGATGCGGAAGATTTGTGGGAAACGGTCACGTCCTTCCCGCTGAACAACCAGCATGAGCTGGCGGCGGCATATCGGCGGGCAGCGACACAAAATTCAGTATTCGCGCTGACGGCGCATTACGAGCCGTTTGGGCTGGCGCCGTTGGAAGCGATGAGTTGCGGCTTGCCGGCGGTAGTCACACGTAACGGCGGACCCGCCGAAAGTATGCTCGATGCGGCAACCGGCAAACGCTTCGGGGTGCTGGTTGACCCTGCCGACCCCGTCGCTATCGCACGCGGGCTGCTGGCGGCGCTGTCGCCCCTTTCGGAATGGGAAAACCTGCGCGATGCGGGCATTGAACGGGTGGTAACGCGCTACACGTGGAACCGCACGGCGGCAGGTTATTTGCGCGCCATCGGTGCGGCACAGCCACCGGCGCGGGCGGAAATTGCCGTGCCGCCGTATTTTTTGAATCCGCACCCGGAAAATCGCGCGCCACTTTTCGGCTATCTGATGACACTTTTTCAAAAGTAGGTCACGCCTCTGGCGTGACAACTCCATCGCCGTCACGTTAGAAGCGTGACCTATTATATCATTGCAAGGCGCGCAGCGCTGAAGCAATCTTCGGGTAACAGCCGTGGAGATTATCTCGCTTTGCTCGCAATGACAATTGTGGATATACCTTATGAGCCACATTGACATTTTAGCCATCGGCGAATCGCTGATTGATTTTATCGCCATGGAAATGACCGACGGACTCCGTTCCGCCGAAACATTCCGGCGGCATCAGGGCGGTTCTCCGGCGAATATCGCCGTGAATGCCACGCGGCTGGGGATGCGGGCGGCGGTCATCTCCAAAATCGGCGCGGGAGCTTTCGGGGATTTTCTGGCCGATTCCCTGCGCGACGATGGCGTCATCACCGATTTTTTGGTGCGCGATGCCCGGGTGCGGACGAGCGTTATTTTTGTTTCCCGCACCATCGGCTCCCCCGAATTTGAAGCTTTCCGTGACGGCGATTTTCAGCTTTCGCCCGCCGAAATTTCCCCTGCTGCCATTACTGCTGCGCGCATTGTACACGCTTCCACCTTTGCGCTGTCGAAGGAACCGTGTCGCTCGGCGGTGCTGGCGGCGTTTGAAATAGCGCACCATCGGGAAAAAATTATTTCGCTTGACCCGAATTACAGCCCGCTCATCTGGGGCAATCACGCCGAAGCAATGGCAACGCTGGAAAATCTGTTCCGGTTTGTGACCCTCACCAAAGCGTCGCTGGATGATGCGCGGCGGCTGTTCGGGGCGGAGGTGACACTCCGTGCGGCAGTTGACCGCTTCCACCATTGGGGAGCGGAAACGGTGGTGCTCACCCTCGGCAGCGCGGGGTCGCTGGTGTCACGGCACGGCGCGCTGGTCGGGTATCTGCCCGCGCGCCCCATCGCCATCGCAGATGCTACCGGCGCGGGCGACGCCTTCTGGGCAGGCTATCTCACCGCTCTGCTGGACGGACATCCGCCGGAAACGTGTCTTCTTTTTGCGCGGGCAATCGTCGAACGCAAATTGCAAACGGTCGGCACGCTGCCCGTTGCCATCAATCGCCGCGAACTTTACGCCCGGCTAGAAAAATCGGCAGGGGAAATTCGGCGCAATTGGACAGATATACCGGTAAAATAAAAGAAATGGGTTTTCAAGAATTCTCGGAGTCGCCCCGAAATAAATTTCAGGGCTAGAAACAAAAGCCGCATTGAAGCCGGTTTACAGCAATTCCCGCTTTGGATAAACGCTTTGAGTTGCCAAGTCGGAATAGAACA